>JAKDMP010000118.1 GCA_030452225.1 Gammaproteobacteria bacterium | reverse complement strand
CTTGCTGCGAATTCCGCAATCACTCGCGATGCCTCATGAATAATGCAGGCTAAGGTGGTCACCGGGAGCAGGCAACGGAGGCGTTCATGTCGCAGTTTGAGAATCTGGTATTCGAAGGCGGCGGGGTAAAGGGCATCGCCTATGTGGGGGCGCTGGCCGTGCTCGAAGAGCGCGGCGTGCTGACCGATATCCGGCGCGTCGGCGGCACTTCGGCGGGTGCGATCGCCGCCTCTCTGGTTGCCTTGGGCGCCGATACGGCAAAAGCGCGACGGATCGTGACGACGACCCCTTTTTCCAGCTTCGAGGATTCGGACTTCGGAATCTTCCGCGATCTCTGGCGCCTCATTCATCGCTATGGCTGGTACAAGGGCGATGCGTTCGCGACTTGGATACGCAGGCAGATCGCGGCTCTCTCGGGCAATCCCGAATTGGATTTTGCAACGCTTGCGGACTGGGCCGAGAAGGCGCCCGACAAATATCGCCGGTTGTACGTCATCGGCACGGACTTGTCCGATCAGCGTGCCAAGGTCTACTCTGCGGACACGACGCCCGATGTGCCGATCTGGCTGGCGGCGCGCATCTCGATGAGTCTCCCGCTGGTGTTCGCCTCGGTGGAGCGCAATCACGATGTCTGGGTGGACGGCGGCCTCACCTGGAACTATCCGATCGACCTCTTCGATCACGCGCGCTACGTCGAGGGAGCAGACGGCAATCCCGACGACAAAATCTACAACAAGGCGACGCTTGGATTCCGCGTGGATACGCGCGCCGAAATCGTGGCCGCACAAACCCGTTTCGGCCCGCCGGCGGTGAAAGTGGACAATCTCATCTCCTACGCCAAGGCGCTGATCGGCTTCATGATCGATGCGGCCAATCATGCGCACCTCGAGCCGCGTGACTGGCAGCGCACCGTGTTCATCGAATCGCACGGAATTTCCACGACGGATTTCGATCTCAGCGACCAGCAGATTTCCACGTTGATCGAAAGCGGGCGCCTGGGGACGGAGGCCTACTTCCAGTGGTTCGACGATGCCGGCGAAAAGCCGCTCAATCGTCTTTGAAATCCGCTACGCGAGCACCTTGCGGCCGTTGCGTGCCTGCAGCGGGCGGTTGTTGGGCCCGTCATCGGCACGCAGCACGCCTTGCACTTCGCTTGTTTCGATTGTGAGCGGCGTCTTCAGAATGTACCAGCCGATCCCTTCGGTAGCAGGCGGCGTCGTGAGCGAGCCATCGTAATAGTAGTAGTCGCGCTTGTCGGGAAGAAACTCCGCCGCGGTGAGCCGGATGGCCAACTCATGGGTCTCACCCTTGTTCGCCGGGAGCAGCCGGTCGATCTTCGCGAAGGCCCGATTGAAGGCCCCGTCTTCGTAGAGCAGCGCCACGACGGCGGTGGCGTTCGCCTCGTCCTTGTGAACGAAGTGCGCCTCCAGCTCATAGCCCTTGCCCTGGATGCGGTGTTCGGCGGGCGCGTGGAAATGCAGATGATCGAGGTCGAAGCGATGATCGCCGACCTCGATCGCGCCGCCGGGCTCGAAGTGAACCTGAACGGCATGGCCGTTGTTGGCAAGACACAGGGCGCGCACGTCGTAGTGAAAGTGCAGGGGCGGGAGATCGCCCGGGATGAATTCTTCGAGGTCGATCGGGGATTGTTGCCTCCCGGTGGCGCAGAGCGGCGCGATCTCGCTCCAGTGCTCCGGGCCGGTGTCGCCCGAGTAGCTCCAGTCGTCGTCGGCCTTGAAAGCTTCCTTGTTCATCGTGGCGCGAAATCGGGGGAAAAGCAATTATACGATGGCGGGTTTCGGGCTGTAGATACTCTGTTCAAAGTCAAGCCCACTCAAAAGCGAGTAGGGCAGACAAGCCTGCGCAGCAGGCGCATCCACCGAATCCACACCGGCGGATGCGCTGCGCTTATCCGCCCTACATTGCGTCTTCGCAACGCTCGAGCAAGATAAAGCTCAGGGCGTAAACATTCTCGTCGTCGGAATTGCGTTCTTCGCGGGTGATTTCGCGCCATTCGTTCGCGGGCAGATCGGGGAAGAACGTGTCGCCCTCGATTTTGGCGTGAACGCGGGTCAGGAAAATGCGTTGCGCCTGCGACAGGGCGGCGCGGTACAATTCGCCGCCGCCGATCACCATGATTTGCGGCGCATCGCCGGCGAGTGCGAGCGCCGCATCGAGACTGGCCGCGGTTTCGATGCCTTCCGCCCCGATGGCGCTGCGCCGGGTGACGACGATGCTCCGCCGTCCCGGCAGTGCGCGGCCGATGGCCTCGAATGTGTGCCGCCCCATGACGATCGGCTTGCCCATCGTCGTCGCCTTGAAATGCTTGAGATCGGCCGGCAGATGCCAGGGCATCCCGCCATCCTTGCCGATAACCCCGTTCTCGCCCGCGGCGACGATCAATGCAATCGTGGCCATGGGTCAGACCGCGACCTTTGCGCGAATACGCGGGTGACAGCGGTAATTTTCGAAGGCGAAGTCTTCGTAGCCGTAATCGAAAAGCGTTTCCGGTTTGCGCTGGATGACCAGCCGCGGCAACGGGAAAGGGTCGCGATCGAGCTGTTCCCGTGCTTGCTCGAAATGATTGCTGTAAAGATGGCAATCGCCGCCCGTCCAGATGAATTCGCCCGGCGCATACCCCGTCTGCTGGGCAACCATGTGCGTGAAAAGCGCGTAGGAGGCGATGTTGAACGGCACACCGAGAAAAACGTCTGCGCTTCTCTGGTAAAGCTGGCAGGAAAGCCTGCCGTTCCCCACCCAGAACTGGAACAGGATGTGGCAGGGGGCGAGCGCCATCGAGTCGAGTTCGCCGACGTTCCAGGCGCTCACGACATGACGGCGCGAATGCGGATACTCGCGCAGCGCCTCGACGAGCCGCGCGAGCTGATCGATGCTCCCGCCGTCGGGCGTCGGCCAGGAACGCCACTGGCGGCCGTAGATCGGGCCGAGATCGCCGTCGTCATCGGCCCATTCGTTCCAGATCGTGACTCCCCGTTCCTTGAGCCAACTGTTGTTGGTGTCGCCGCGCAGAAACCACAACAGTTCGTAGACGATCGATTTCGTGTGCAGCTTCTTGGTGGTCACCAGCGGGAAGCCTTCGGCGAGATCGAAGCGCATCTGGTGGCCGAAGACCGAGCGCGTGCCGGTGCCGGTGCGATCCGGTTTGTCGGTACCCTCGTCGAGAATGCGCCGCATGAGCTCGAGGTAGGGCTTCATGCCTTCATCGCCTTGTCGGCGCTCTCGGGGTTCTGCGTCGGGGCATATGCGCGCCGCCGGTAGGCGAGAAGCAGGAGCACGATGCCGATCAGGATCAGCGGCAGGGAAAGGACCTGTCCCATGGTGAGCCAGCCGAAGGCGAGGTAGCCAAGCTGCGGGTCGGGCAGGCGGAAGAATTCGACGAAGAAACGGAACACGCCGTAACCCAGCGCGAACACGCCCGAGATGGCCATGCGCGGGCGCGGTTTCATCGAGAACCACCAGCAGATGATGAACAGGGCGACGCCCTCGAGAAGCAGCTCGTAGAGCTGTGAGGGCTGGTGTGGGGGCGAAAATCCGGTCGGCACCCCGTTGCAGTAGCGCGCGGTGAATCGGGGATCGGCGCAGGGCAGGCGCATCGCCCAGGGTACCTGCGCCACCTTGCCCCACAGTTCGCCGTTGATGAAGTTGCCGAGGCGCCCGGCCGCGAGGCCGATCGGCACGACCGGTGCGATGAAGTCCATGATGTCGAAAAAGTGGCGCCTGTGCCGCCAAGCGTACAGGCCGCAGGCGACGAGTACGCCGATCAGTCCGCCGTGGAACGACATGCCGCCGTCCCAGACATAGAAGATGTTGAGCGGGTGGGCGAAGTAAAAGGGCAGGTTGTAGAACGCCACATAGCCCAGGCGGCCGCCCACGACGATGCCGATGGCGCAGTAGAAGATGAGGTCGCCGATCTGGTTGCTTCTCCAGGCAACGTCGTCGCGCCGCGCGCGCCAGACGAGCAAGGCCCAACCGCCGAAAATGCCGATCAGATACATCAGCCCGTACCAGTGTACGGCCAGCGGGCCGATTTGCACGGCGATGGGGTCTATTTGCGGGTAAATCATTGTCGTCTTGCGTCGCCGGCCCGGATCGCGGATCCGAATTGCAGGAAAAGACTGGATCGAACGTACATCAACGACTTGCGGCGCGAAGTGCCGCGAGTTTAGCATGATCCGTCATTCAGACGGCGAAGCGTCGAGCTTGATGCGCTTGCCCAGCCGCCGGAGAAAATCGTCCCCGATCGAAAGCTGGCGGCCGGGGAAACAGGGCACCGTGTGCGCGAACATCCAGTTCGGCAGGACGCTTTTGTTGGTGCCGGTGTGACGTCTGGCGGTTTGAACGGTGGGAACGGCGTAGCAGGTATCGCCAATGCGGTCTATTTCCATGCCATGGCCAACGCGCATCCGGAGTGGCAAATTCTGCGGCTTGGGCAGTTGTATCGGCAACTTGGGCATTTCGAAGAGCCGGCCTGAATCGGCTTGCCGCTTGAGGTATTGGCGTACCGCCCGTTGCCAATTGATCTGTGTGCTGCGTGTTGTAATCCCCGCCGACCCGCCTTCGAACGAGGCAAGCGGCGGTAATTCGATGTGCAATGCGAGAGGTTGTCGCAGGATATCGGGATACACAAGGTTTTCGGGTCCAATGCGAGGCGTGGGCGCTCGAGGTGAAGCAGGTTTGAGAGCGCGTCGCGGAGATGATGCCGGAGGTGGCTGCCGGTCAAGTACGAGCGGGGCGGACACCAGTGCGATCGACGGGCGTTCACGAGGGACGGATGGAGCTTGTATCAAGGTGGCCATGACGATGAACAGAGTCAGAGTGATCGCCAGCGCCAGCAAAGGTAGCGCGAGGATCTTGGCACAGCGGCCGTGCAAGTATGCCAACGCTCAGCTCTTCTTCTCGTCTGTTACCGAGACCCGGGCCACGGGATTCGGTTCCACCGGGCTCTGAAGGCTGGCGCCCCCCTGTGTTTAGATGGACTCGTATGGCGAAGGGATCATCATGAGTAACGCACTTGCCAAGGCCAGGAGTCCGTACTTGCGCGGCCACGCGGGAAACCCGGTGGACTGGCGTGAGTGGAATGACGAGGCGCTGGATTTGGCGCGGCGCGAACATTGCCCGCTGTTCGTCTCGGTCGGTTACTCGGCTTGCCACTGGTGCCATGTGATGGCACGCGAGGCGTTCAGCGATGCGCAAGTTGCGTGTTTGTTGAACGAGAACTTCGTCTCCATCAAGGTGGACCGCGAGGAGCGCCCCGACCTCGATCAGGTGCTGCAGATTGCGCACCAGGCGCTCAACGGGCGCGGCGGCGGCTGGCCGTTGTCGGTATTCCTCGAACCGGACGGTCTCACGCCCTTTTTTGCCGGCACCTACTTTCCGCTCGCGCCGCGCTACGGCATGCCCGGCTTTGCCGGGCTGCTCGAACGCATTCTCGCCGTGTATCGCGAGCAGGGCGAGGCGGTGCGCGAACAGGGCGGGCGCTTGCAGCAAATGTTGACCGAACGGCTGGGTACGGACGCCGCAAGCGAGTCCGCCCTTTCCGACGCACCGGCACGCGCCGGACATGCGGCACTTCTCTCCGGGTTTGATGCCGTTCACGGCGGCTTCGGTGCAGCGCCCAAGTTTCCGCAATCGTCGTCGCTGGCCTTTTTGCTCTCGCAGGCTGATGCCGATGCAGTACGGTTCAGCCTCGAAGCGATGGCGCGCGGCGGTCTGAACGATCATGTCGGCGGCGGCTTTTTCCGCTACACGGTCGACGAAGCCTGGCGGGTGCCGCATTTCGAGAAGATGCTCGCCGACAATGCGCAGCTGCTCGCGCTGTACGCTGAAGCCGCCGCGAGGTTCGATTCCGGCGAGTTCCGGCAAACGGCTCTGGCGACCGCCCGATTCATGGATGCGGAACTCGGGCTCGAAGACGGCGGTTATGCTTCGAGCCTGAACGCCGAAGCCAGGGGCCGGGAAGGCGGCTTTTACCTTTGGGATCGCGATGAAGTCCGCCGCGTGCTTGGCGACGAGCGTTACGCGGACTTTGCCGCCGCTTTCGGCCTGGCCGAAGCGCCGCAGGTCGAAGGGCTCTGGCATCTCGCGCTCATCGACGGTGACAGCCGGAACTTCGAAACCGATTTGACTCGACTCGGGAAAGCCCGTACGCCGCGGGTTCGTCCGGAACGGGACGACAAATGCCTGACGGGGCTCAACGCCCTGGCGGTGACCGCGCTGGCGCGCGCGGGCCTGCTATTGGAAGTTCCCGAGTTGACCAGGCGCGCGGGGGAAGTCTTTGCAACACTCGAGTCCACCGTCGTTCACGGCGATGAGGTTTTAGCCTGCGCGCTCGCGGGCGAGGCCTATCAACCCGGTTTCCTCGCCGATTACGCCTGTCTCGCCGAGGCGGCGTTGGCCCTGGCCTCGGTGCGCGAAGGCGAGGACGAGGTGGCTTTGGCCGTGCGTTTGGCCGATGCCATCCTCGCGCGTTTCCGCACCGACGGCGGCGGGTTGGCGCTGACGCCCGCCGAGACCGAAACCCTGCTCTATCGGCCGCGCGATTACGCCGACAACGCGGTGCCTTCGGGAGCGGGCACGGCCGTGCGGGTGTTCATCGCGCTGGGGCATCTTCTGGCCGAGCCGAAATACATCGATGCGGCCGAAAGCGTGCTGCGCGCCGCCTGGACGGATATGGAACACGCCCCGGCCGCGCACCCGACCCTGCTCATCGCGTTGGATGAATTCCTCCACCCGCCGCCGTTCGTCGTCCTGCGCGGCGACGAGCGTATCGGCGAATGGGCGGGCTGCGCCGCGCGCGCCAGCCCCCGCGCACGGATCGTCAGGCTCGGCCCCCAAAAGACCCTGCCCGAACTCGAGCGTTACGCCCCGCGCGGCAACGCCGCTGCCTATGCCTGCCGCGGCACGAGTTGCTCCGCCCCGATCACCGACATGGGTGCGTTGAGCGAAGCGGTTCGCTAGCCTGCATTATTCATGAGGCATCGCGAGTGATTGCGGAATTCGCAGCAAGC
>JAKDMP010000216.1 GCA_030452225.1 Gammaproteobacteria bacterium | reverse complement strand
CCGATCACCTCATCGCCTTTCTTGATCGCGCCGATGCGGCGGATATCCAGCCTCACCGAGGAGTAAAACTTGAGCGCATTACCACCAGTAGTCGTTTCGGGATTGCCGAACATTACACCGATCTTCATGCGAATCTGGTTGATGAAGATCACCATGGTTTTCGAGCGATTGATGTTGCCGGTGAGTTTGCGCAACGCCTGACTCATGAGTCGTGCATGCAGGCCGACGTGTGAGTCGCCCATCTCGCCTTCGATCTCGGCGCGCGGCGTGAGCGCGGCCACCGAATCGATCACCACCACGTCCACGGCGGACGAGCGCACCAGCATGTCGGCGATTTCCAGCGCCTGCTCGCCGGTGTCGGGCTGAGAGACCAGTAACTCTTCGATATTGACGCCGAGATTTTCGGCGTACACCGGATCGAGCGCATGTTCGGCGTCCACGAAGGCCGCTGTGCCGCCCGCTTTTTGCGCCTCGGCAATGACCTGCAAGGTCAACGTCGTTTTGCCCGACGCCTCCGGCCCGTAAATCTCGATCACCCGGCCGCGCGGCAGGCCACCAATGCCCAAGGCCACATCCAGCCCCAGCGAGCCGGTGGAAATCACCGGCACATTACCGATCGCCTCGGCGTCCCCCAAACGCATCACCGAGCCTTTGCCGTATTGTTTTTCAATTTGCCCCAGCGCTGCCGCCAGTGCCTTTTTACGATTGTCGTCCATCCCTCGCCTCGTCGTTGAAAAGTGAGGCCGCCATTATTTCACAGCCGCCCAGTCGGCGAGCAGCTTATAGCGTGCGCCGCGCGATTCCGTGACGCTTTCAACCAGCGAGAAGCCCGCATAAGGCCAAATCACCGGCTGCACGCAACCCAGCGGCGCAACCTTTACCTTGCGCGCCAACGTCAGATGCGCGGTGAAGGCGCGCCGCTCGCGCTTGATGGCGAGCGGTTCAAGCGCCTCCCAAAGCGCGGCGACGAAATCACGCAGCGTTTGTGGCGTTTGCCTCGGCCCAATCCACAGCACAAGCGTGCGCCGGAAATGCCCGAGCCGATCAAGCGTCAAAGTCCCCTTCGGTGGTTCGAGTTGCGCTGCCGCATCACGCAGCGCGGGTAGTATCGAGACCGGCTGCGCGCCAAGAAAGGCCAGCGTCAAGTGCCAATTTTCGGCGCGAACCGCGCGGCCGCCGGCGCCCCGAACTGCTCGCGCAGTGGTTTGCCGAATGGTCTGGCGGATGGTCTCATCCGGGCACAGGGCAAAAAACAAGCGGCGTGAAGAATCCCCCTCCAACTCCCCCTTCGCCGCTTCGCGTCCAAGGGGGAGAGTGCTTTCTCTCCCCTTTGCGGACGCAGTCCGGAAGGGGGAGCCGGAGGGGGATTCTTCACTCACGCCAACAACCCTTCCAGCGCGCAAACCACCGTGGCGCGCCGCACTGCTTCACGATCCCCGCCAAAGTGTCGCAACAGCGCTCGCGTCGGATGCCCTTGCGCAGCCCAGGCCAGCCACACCGTGCCGACCGGTTTGTCCGCCGAGCCGCCGTCGGGGCCGGCAATGCCGGTCACGGCCACCGCGCAATCGGCATCGCAGGCGCGCAACGCGCGCTCGGCCATCGCACGCGCCACCGCTTCGGACACGGCGCCGTGCTCCGCGATCAATTCGCCCGGCACACCGAGAAGTTGCATTTTCATTTCATTGGAGTAGCTCACCACGCCGCCTCGGAACCACGCCGAACTGCCGGGGATATCCGTCAGG
>JAKDMP010000117.1 GCA_030452225.1 Gammaproteobacteria bacterium | reverse complement strand
ACCGTGCTGTTT
This sequence comes from Gammaproteobacteria bacterium, assembly GCA_030452225.1. Lineage (GTDB taxonomy): Bacteria > Pseudomonadota > Gammaproteobacteria > JAKDMP01 > JAKDMP01 > JAKDMP01. Next base: position 7,052 of record JAKDMP010000117.1, on the reverse strand, counting down.
TGCATGGCCATGGCGGGTTGCGCGCTCGCCGCACCCAAAGCGCCCGATCCCTTCGCCAACCTCGAATTCCGTAACCTCGGTCCGTCCGTCGCCGGCGGTCGGGTCACGGCCGTGACCGGCATTCCCGGAAAAGCAGGCATCTATTACGTCGGCACGGCGGGCGGCGGCGTCTGGAAAACCACCGACAACGGCCAGAGCTGGAAGAGCCTCCTCGAGCACGGCAGGACCGGCTCGATCGGCGCCGTGGCGCTTGCGCCCTCGAACCCCAACGAGGTCTGGGTCGGCACCGGCGAGGCGAACGTGCGGAACACGGTGCTTCTCGGCCGCGGCATCTATTTTTCGCCCGACGGCGGCAAGACCTGGCAGTTCAAGGGCCTCGGGAAGGCCGGGCAGATTGCGCGCATCGTTGTCAATCCGACCAACCCCGATATCGTCTACGTCGCCGTGCTCGGCGATCCCTGGAAGCCGACGGAAACGCGCGGCGTGTACATGACGACCGACGGCGGCGATCACTGGAAGAAGGTGCTGTACGTCAACGACACCACCGGCGCGAGCGACATCGCCATGGACCCGGCCAACCCGAACGTGATGTTCGCCGGGATGTGGACCGAGCAGCGCCGCCCCTGGACACAGGTCAACGGCAGCACCGACGGCGGCATCTGGCGCTCGCTCGACGGCGGGCGCACGTGGACGAAACTCGCCAAGGGCCTGCCGACCGACCTGCCCACCGACCGGGTGAACATCGAGATCGCGCCCTCCGACCCGGATACGTTGTACGCGCTGATGGCGACGAAAAAGTGCATCCTCTGGGGCAGCGACGACATGGGCGACAGCTGGCATTGCATCAGCAACAATCACGCCCTTTCCGTGCGCCCATTCTACTTCAGCGTGATCCAGGCCGCGCCGGACAATGTGCAAACGCTTTACATCGGCGCCTTCCGGCTTCTGAAATCCACCGACGGCGGCAAGAGCGTCAAGATCATCGACAAGGGCGTGCACGTGGACCATCATGCGCTGTGGATCGATCCGACCAACCCCGAGCGCATGATCCAGGGCAACGACGGCGGCGCCTACGCGAGCATCAACGGCGGCAAGAACTGGCGCTATTTCGGCAACCTTCCGATCGGTCAGTTCTACACCGTCGCGATTCGCCACACCGTGCCGTTCGGCGTCTGCGGCGGGTTGCAGGACAACAACGCCGCCTGCGGGCCGTCGAACAGCCTCTCGCCCGCCGGCATCTGGGGCGCCGACTGGTGGAACCCCGCCGGCGGCGACGGCATCTACGTGGTGCCTGCGCCGTCCGATCCGAAGATTGTCTACGCCGAATCCCAGAACGGTTTTGTGGCGCGCATCGATACGCGCACCATGACCGCCAAAATCATCCGGCCCACGCTTGGCGGCGCGAACGACCAACCGATTTCGACGGCCGAATATCGCTACGACTGGGCCTCGCCGATCGCGGTCTCGCGAACCGACCCGGACACCCTCTACCTGGGCGCCAACGTGGTGTTCAAGAGCACCGACGGCGGCACCAGCTGGCAGGTGATCTCGCAGGACCTCAGCCGCGACATCGAGGCGCACCAGCCAATCGCGGGTGGCCCGGTGTTCCACGACATCTCGGGGGCGGAAAACACCGGGGCGATCCTCTCGCTCGTGATTGCCCCCACCAATCCCGAGGTTCTCTGGGCCGGCACCGACGACGGCCTCGTCTGGGTGACGAAGGACGGCGGCGCGCACTGGCACAACGTATCGCCCGGCCTGCCTTCCTCGGTGGAGTACGGGCGCATCTACCAGATCGGCGTCTCGCCCTTCGACGCCGGCACCGCCTACATCACCGTGGACGGGCACATGCTCGGCGACAACCATCCCTACGTGTTCAAGACCGACGACTACGGCTCGGACTGGGACAGCATCGCCGACGGCCTGCCCGGCGATTACTCCGCGATGGTCGTGCGCGAGGACCCGAACCGCAAGGGCCTGCTCGCGCTCGGAACCATGTACGGACTGTATCTGTCCTTCGACGATGGCGAAAATTGGCGTGAGATGTCGGCGAACCTTCCGACCATGCCGGTGTGGGATCTCAAGTTCACGAAGTCGCCGCACGATCTGGTCCTCGCAACCCACGGACGCGGCCTGTGGATTCTCGACAACTTGCAGGCGCTCGAGTACTGGGACCGCGACATCGCGGACGAGGCGTTTCACCTTTTCCCGGCCTCGCGCGGCACGCAATGGATCGGTTTTTACGGGCGTCACATCGGCCCCCCGCCCGGGGCCTTCGTCGCCCCCAATCCGCCGAGCGGCCCGCAGATCGCCTACTACCTCGCGCAGCCTGCCGGCACGGCGAGCGGCGGTAATGAAGCGGACAAGGGAGCTGAAGGCAACGGCAAAAAGAAGGGACCCGTCACGATTACCGTCACCGACAGCGCCGGCAACCAGATCGCGACCCTGCACGGGCCGGGCAAGGCGGGCATCAACCGCATCGCCTGGAACATGCGCTACAAGGGAATCGAACTGCCGAAATTTCTCGAGACGGAATCCCCCTCTTCCGATTCCGGCCCGGATGGCCCGCTCGCGCTGCCCGGCAGCTACACGATCACGGCAAGCGTCGGCGGCCACGAGGACAGCACCCAAGTGCGGATGCGGGCCGATCCGCGCCTCGATACGGACATTGTCGCGCAGCGCGCGATGCTCGAAACCGGGCTGACGCTCCGCAACCAGACGCAGGCGGCCATCACGATGCTCGATCGAATTCACGCGCAGATTGGCACGCTGGACAAGATCCTCGCCGCGACGGCCAAGGCCGGCGAAGGCAGCGCCGAAGGAAAGCTGCACGCGGCGGCCGCAAAACTCAAGAGGCAGCTCGGCGGCTTCGCGATGAAGCTTTACAACCCGAAACTGCAATTCAGCGTCCCCGCCGATACCCTGCATTACATCTCGCGCTTCGGTATGCGCTTCTACAACCTCTACCGGGGCCTGCTCTTCGCGGGGCCGAACCAGACGCTGAACGCGCGCCATCGAGCGCACATCGCCGCGATGCAGCAGGAGCTGCAACAGTACCTCGATACGTACAACGGCAAGCTGCGACCGGCCGTGGCGAACTTCAACCGCGCCGCCTACCAGGCGGGCGTGCAGACGCTCCCGGGCGGTGATCCGATCAAGGTGGCGCCCACGAGGCTCCCGCCCGCCGCCCGGGGCGGCGCCTGACGAAAACTGCCCGCTCGAACCGCCGCGGCATTTGGGGGCAAGCCGGCTCGTCCGGTTTCCCTCCGCCGGCATTCCCGGCTCTGATAGAGTCTCAAGGCTGGTGGTTTGCGCGGGATGGCAAATCCATGCAGGACATGGCAACAACACGGACCAAGGCAAGCCGGGCCGACGGCAAGGCTCAAATCAGCGCTTGACCGTCTTGTTTTGCGCAAGGGCCTTCCGCTTCTCCGGCGAGGTTTCCGTCGTGGTGGCATCGACGGCGAGATCGGCGAGCGTGGTGCCGGAAAAAACCTCTACCTGCGCATCGTGTCCGTGCCGCATGAGTTCGGCCAGCGGGCGATCGAGTGTGACCTCGGATTCGCCGCGCACGGCGCCCATGATCTGGGCCACGGTGATCCTTTCGGGCTCACGTGCCAACACATAAGCCCGCCGTCGTGTTTTCAGCAACAAACCGGCCGTTGTCAAGTGCTCCAGGATCGGTTCCAGGCGAATGCCGGGCACCGCCAGCTGGCCGACGAATACGCCCAGCTCGTAGTGCTCTGCCTCCTCCTCGCCCCTCTCGGCTACCATCAGCATCATGACCAGCGCCGAGGCTTCGGCACCGGCCGGTGCAAAGGGTTGCAATTCTTCTTCAGGCCGACGCCATAACGGATTCTGCATGTAGAAGCCGAGGCGGCCGCCGAGCAACAATATCAGCCAGCTCATGTACAGCCAGCTCAGAAAAAGAATCAGAATCGCAAAACTGGAATACACGGCCGACAATTGCGTGGAGCGGGCGGTGAGAAAAGCAAACAACTGCCCGACCGCCTGCCAGACGATACCGCCCGCGAAACCGGCTATCAACGCGGCACGAAAATGCACTCGGGCGTTGGGGGCGATCAGATTGAGCAAGGTGAAGGCCACGATGGCAATGAGGTAAGGCAGGATTTTCCCCAACACCGGCAAGGCATCGCCGACGATGGACAGATGCTCGACGACCGACGAACTGGTCAACGTGGCAGTCACGCCGAACGCGGCAAACAGCAGTACCGGGCCGGCTATGAGCAGCCCGACGTACTGCAGGCTACGGGCAAGTGTGAAGCGGGCATCGGTCACGCGCCAGGCGGCGTCGAAGCCGGACTCGATCTTGAACAAAAGCATGACCACGGCAAATGCGAACAATACAATGCCGAACGTACCAAGCAACCCGATATGAACCTGGCTAACGACGGTCAACAGTTTGTCGGCCAATTGAAAGCCTGCGGGCCCAAGCGGTTCGAGCAAACGATGCAGGGCAGGCGCCAGCACTTCGCGCACGCCCAGAGCCTTGAGCGCAATCACCGCAAAGGCCAGAAGCGGGATCATCGCGATCAGGGTGGAATACACCAGCGCACGCGCGTGACGATCCAGTTCCCCGTCGACGGCATCGTGCAGCAACAGCCAAATCGTCTGGCCCGTGGAACGCAAGGCGGCCGGCACCAACGACTCGTTCTGCGGGCGGGCAAAAAGCGTGCGCTTGAAACTACTCAACCCCATGGTCGGGCGTTGCCTGGAGCACCGTTTTGAATTCGGCTTCTACTTTAACCTGCATTGTTCACGAGGCCGACTGGCGCTACATTGCAAACTGCTGAGTGGGTTGAAGAACAGGGCATGATTGAGGTCAGTTTGGAGACTGCAGCCAGCAGACCGCGCCAGCCTATCGCGGCGCTTGCCATGAATTGGTATTCTTTCGCGGCGCCATACTTGGCCTTCACGAAAACCATGGCTACGGCCATGCTTTTCGCTCCAGGCCGGCGCCTGGCTTGCTGCGAATTCCGCAATCGCCACAATGCCCCATTAATAATGCAGGTTAACCTGCATTGTTTGCCGAATTGCGATCGCCGCCGTCCCTCCCGCAAAACGCAATCGGCACCAATCGCCGCCCGCGAATTGCAACACGATTTGCGACGATCCGGCAATCGGGGCGCATCGGGCGCAACCGGAATGCCGAAACACACCGGGCTCTGCAGGAAAACATTGCCGGCGGCGCGGTGCCGCCGGCAACGCAACCGGATCCTGTCAGCCTTTCCTTTTCGATGACAAAAAGCGAATTTCGCGGGATCGGAATCGCATCGTCGAAAACAAAAGTATCAAGAACAGCAACAGTGCGGGCGAGAACGCGCCGCCCCCGCCACCGCCGCCATTGCCGGGATTGGGCGGCGGAGGCGGCGCTTGCGCGGCAGGCGTCGCGCTGACTTCCGCGGACACCGGCCCGCTGCCCGCCGTGTTGGTTGCGACGACCGTGAAGTAATACGTCGTACCGTTGCTCAAGCCGGAAGCGGTATAACTCGTGCCGGTCACGCCGGTTGCGACCGACTGTTCCCCTCCCGCCGACGTACCCTGTGCAACGGTGTAATCGTCGGCGCCGGAAACGGGATTCCAGCTCAGACTGACCGAGCCATCGCCGGGCGTGGCGATCAGTCCGGTCACTTCTCCGGGCGCTGTCAGCGGCGTGGCGCTGACCTCGTTGGACTGCGCGCCGACGCCCGCGCTGTTGACGCCGGCGACCGTGAAGTAGTACGTCGTGCCGTTGGTCAGGCCGCCAATGCTCGCGTGGGTTGCGCTGATGCCGGTCTCGACCGGCGCCGCCGCTTCGCCGCCGGGACTCGTTCCCTGATAGACGTTGTAGCTCGCCGCGCCATCCGCGGCGGCCCAGGAAAGATCCACCGAACCGTCGTCGGCGACGGCTCGCAAGGCGGTCGGCGCCGGCGGAAGCGCAGCGCTCCCATTGGAAAGCTTGTACACCGTGCCGTACGCCGTGTCGGGCATGATGCCGCCCGCGCCACCGCCGAAAGTCGTGCCGTAGAAAGTGCCATCCTGCGTTTCCAAGAGCGCACCCAGGGGGAGAATGCCTTCGCCGGCGATCAGATCGAATGAATGCAGCACGGTCAGTGTGCCGCTCGGCGTCATCCGGAAAATATCGCCGGCGCCGTGCTCGCCGCCGTTAGAGGCGGTGCCGTAGAAGTTGCCGTCGCCACCTTCGATCAGCGCGCTGTACGAGTCTGCGCCCATGGTGCTGTCGAACGAGTGCAGCGTCGTCAGCGTGCCGTCCGGCGTGATCTTGAATACGGTGCCGTCGCCGGTGGCGCCGCCACCGTCCGTCGTGCCATAAAAATTGCCGTCGCTGGCCAGCAGCAAAGCGGCGCTCGGGCGAGACCCGTCCGCCTCGCCGGTAAAGGAATGCAGCACAGTCAGCGTGCCGCTAGGCGTGATTTTGAAGACGGTGCCTACGCCGACGACGCCGCCGACGCCCGTGTCGCCGTAGAAATTGCCGTCGCTGCCCTCGACAAGGGCAGCGTTGGGACCGCCCGCCGGGCTTCCATAACCGAACGAGTACAACAACGTGAAATCGCCGGTCGCCGTGACCCTGAAGACCGTACCCGCGTTACCGACCCCGCCGGTAAACGCGGTGCCGTAAAAGTCGCCGTCACTGCCCTGCACCAGAGCGGCCGTGGGAACTTGTCCATCCGCACAGCTTCCGTTACTGATGATCGAGCAGAACATGTGCAGCGTGGTCAGCGTGCCGGTCGGCGTTATCTTGAATATCGTCCCCGAGGGCGTTGCCGTTGTTCCGCCCTGGCTGGTCGTTCCGTAAAGATTTCCGTCATCGCCGAGCACCAGGCCGGCCTCGGGATTGGCGCCGTCCGGGCCGGTGAAGGAATGCAGGACCGTCACCGTGCCATCGGGCGTGATCTTGTAGACGGTGCCTTTGCCGCCGCTGGCGGAATCGCCGGAGGTGGTTCCGTAAAAGTTGCCGTCGGCGTCCTGGACCAGCGCGCCATAGGGGGCCGCGCCGTCGGTGTTGTCGAAGGTATGCAGCGTGGTGAGCG
>JAKDMP010000116.1 GCA_030452225.1 Gammaproteobacteria bacterium | reverse complement strand
GCCTGCGCCGGCATGACGGGAGTAATATGCGATATTGGCTAAAGTAAGTGCCATTCGGGTGTGAGCACGTTGGATCAGGGACTTATTGACCGTTTGCTGTCTTTTCGCAAGCGTAGAGATTGGGAGCAATTCCATACCGTACGCAACCTTTCCGCATCGCTTGTTATCGAGGCATCGGAACTTCTGGAATTTTTTCGGTGGGCGCGTGACGAGGAGCTGAATCAGATCATTACAGACGGGCGGGAAGGTATAGAGGACGAATTGGCTGATGTGGCCATTCTGCTCACGTACTTGTGTGTTGATATGAAAATAGATCTTGATGTTGCCGTGGGCCGAAAGCTCGAAAAGAATGCGGTCAAGTACCCAGCCAATCGTGCACGGGGGATTGCGAATGCTGTACGTCGCCTGCACCCGTGCTCGCGATCGGCTTTGGGTATCCGGCCTCGAGCCTGCATCCGAGTTCCTCGACGACCTTCTTGAAGGCTGTACGCCCGCGTTCGACGGGATAGTAGCGGCACAAAGATAACTTGCCTTCGCGCGGATGGTGTCGGGCGCATTCAGATTGTTGATTTTATGGTGGCCAGGGGCGGAATCGAACCACCGACACGAGGATTTTCAGTCCACTGCTCTACCGACTGAGCTACCTGGCCGCTGTTGTCGCGGGCCATTCTATCAGGCCGGCCGAATTTCCCGGGACGCGGCTCTGAGTTCTGTCCAGGGCTCGTTACGGGTCGGCGTCCGGCCTGCCTGCCGAACTTCTTGCCGGTATTTCGTCACGGGAGGCGCGGGCGTCGCTACAATGAGCGGGCATGATGTAGGCGCAGGCGACAGCACCGAGGGGTTACGCGCACAGTGGCCAGGACTCAATCGCGGGATTCGCAGATCAGGCTGGATGGGAACACTATCCGGCTTTCGGGCCGCTGGACTTCGGAGAGCCTCGAGCGCGCCCTGACTCATATCCCGCGCAAGCTTCCGCCGACCGGCGTGTTGACGGTGGACCTGGCCGAGATCAGCGCGCTGGATACCTCGGGGGCCTGGTTCATCGAGCGCTCCGTGAGAAGCATGCGCCACGACGGGCGCGAGGTCGAGTTTGCCAACCTGAGCGCCTCGGCGCGCAGCTTGCTGGAGCTGGTTGCCGCGCAGGTCGATCCGCGCGAGGCCAGGGTCCCCGCTCCGCATTTCACCGTCTTCGAGCGCACCGGGCACGCGACGATGGTCATGGTGGACAACCTCTACAACTACGTCGGCTTCATCGGCGAGGCGGCCTGGCACTGGCTGCGCGTCATCACCCTGAGGCGGCACTGGCGGATGCACCAGCTCTACGACGTGGTGGAACAGACTGGCGTCACGGCCGTTCCCATCATCGCCCTGCTCTCGTTTTTGATCGGCCTGGTGCTGGCCTACGAGGGCCTGGTGCTGCTCAGCGGCTACGGGGCCTCGCTGTTCATCGTGAACTTCACCGGCCTGGCGGTGTTCCGCGAGTTCGGCCCGCTGATCGCCGCGATCGTGGTCGCCGGGCGCACCGGCTCCTCCTTCACGGCGCAACTGGGCACCATGAAGGTCTCCGAGGAGGTGGATGCGCTGGTCGCCATGGGGCTCAGCCCGGTGGAGGTGCTGGTGCTGCCGCGCATCTTCGGGTTGGTGATTGCGATGCCGCTCCTGACGGTCCTCGCCGATCTCGCCGGCATGGTGGGGGCGATGTTCGCGGCCACGGTGGTGGCGGGGATCGAGCCGGGCGCCTTCATCGACCGTTTGAACGGCGCGATATCCGTGTCCACCGTGGTGACAGGCGTGGTGAAGGCGCCGGTGTTCGCGCTGGTGATCGCGAGCGTCGGCTGTTTCCACGGCTTCAAGGCGGAGAGCAGCGCGGAAAGCGTCGGCAAGCGCACCACTCAGAGCGTGGTGCAAAGCATTTTCTTCGTGATCGTCATCGATGCGGCCTTCGCGATCCTCTACAGCGCGGTGGGCATATGAAAGCGAGTGCGCCATCGGTCGCGGAACTCCACCACATTTCCACGCGCTTCGGCTCGCACGTGATCCACGAGGACATCAGCCTGCGCATCGACCGCGGCGAGATCGTCGCCTTGCTCGGCGGCAGCGGCAGCGGCAAGACCACGCTCATGCGCGTGATGGCGCTCCTGCACCGGCCGCAGTCGGGGACGGTGAAGCTTTTCGGGAACCAGGTGAGTTACGCCGGGCAGGACGAGTTCGAGCTGCGCCGCCGGATGGGCTACATGTTCCAGTTCGGTGCGCTTTTCGGCGGGCTCACGGTGCGCCACAACGTGGCCATGCCGCTTCTGGAGCACACCGCCCTGAGCGCGCGCCTGGTCGGTGAGATCGCACAGCTCAAGATCCAGCTCGTCGGGCTCGCGCCGCACGTGGCCGGCCTGATGCCGAGCGAGTTGTCGGGCGGCATGATCAAGCGCGCGGCGATGGCGCGCACCCTGGCGCTCGACCCGGAACTGCTCATGCTCGACGAGCCGGGCTCCGGCCTCGATCCCGCCAGCGCGCGTTCGCTCGACGAATTGATCCTGCGCCTGCGCGATGCGCTCGGGCTCACCGTGATCATGGTGACCCACGACCTCATTTCCGTTCAGGGGATCGCCGACCGTGCTATTCTCTTGCACGACGGAAAGATTCTTGCCGACGATGCCCCGAAGAAGCTGCTTCAAAGTGAAGATCCGACGGTGCGCTACTTCTTCCAACTCAAGATCGAGCGCAGCCACCTGGTCGAGGACAAGGAGGTGACGCTCTGATGGAACACCGGATCAGCTATTCGGCGATCGGGGCTTTCGTCATTCTCCTCGGCGGGGTGCTCGCCATCCTGTTGATCTGGCTGGCCGCCGGCGGAGCACAACCGAGCTACAACACCTATGCGATCTATCTCAAGTCGGGTGCGGAGACGCTTGCCCGCAGTTCCAGTGTTTTCTATCACGGCGTGCCGGTGGGGAATGTCCTGTCGGTATCGCTGAATCCCGCGCATCCGCAGAGCGCCCAGGTGCTCGTGGGCGTGCGCGATGGCCTGGTGCTGAGGAAGGATGTCGAAGCCACGGTCCAGGCCCGGCTGACCGGCCCGAGCTACATCGAATTGACGGGCGGCTCGCGCTCGGCGCCGCCGTTGACGGTCAAGCCCGGCGAGGAGTACCCCATTATTCCCGTGACGCCGGGAACGGTGGATGTATTGCTGAGTTCGGCCCGTCAGATCGCCCGGAACCTGGAGAAAGTATCGAATCGCCTGCAAGTGATATTGAGCGACAAGAATGTCGTGGCCATCACGGAAAGCTTGACCAACATTCATCACATGACCGAAAAGCTTTCCCAATACACGGACGAGTTCGGCAGTATCGTTACCAACCTGAACGCGACGCTTGTCAATGCGCGCGCGGCCAGTTCCAGATTGCCGGCGCTGGTCGCGAGTGTCCAGGCGGCCCTTTCGAAGTACGACGCGCTTGCCGAAAAGGCGAGTGCGGCGGCGGTTGGAGTCACGAGCGCCGCCCACAGGCTGGGCACGCTGGCTCCCAATGCGAGGGGGTTGCTTTCCCAGCTCAACGAGGTCAGCGAGAATCTCAATGTGCTGGTGCAGGAGCTGCAGCGCCATCCCAATTCCGTTCTCTTCGGCAAGCCGGTTGAGCCGGGGCCGGGAGAATCCAAGCCCCCCGGAGGTTGAAGATGCATCGTCACAAAGTCATCGGGATCGCGTTGTGCCTGTCCATCGCCCTGCCGTCACTGGCCGGTTGCGGGTTGTTGCCGGAACGAGACACGGCCATCATCAGCAATTACACCATTGCGCCCGAGATCGGCACGCAGACTGCCGCGGCGCGTTGCGAGCAGGTATTGCGCATGCGCAACGTCGCGGTGGACCCGCCGTGGGCCACCAGCGACATGTTGTATTCCCGCACCGAGCACCAGATCTCCAGCTTTGCCTACCATCGCTGGTCGGCGTCGCCTGCCACGCTGCTCGGCAACGCCTTGACCGAGGCCCTGCAGGGGAGCGGCTTGTATCGCGGCGTGCTGGGACCGACCGACCCGGGTAGTTCCGACCTGATTCTCGCGGTAAGCCTGGACAAGGGGCCGATACAGGTGTTTCCCCCGAAGGGGGCCAACGCAAAGGGCGAACCGGCGAGCAGCCATGAGGTCATGACCTTGAGCGCCGCCCTGATCGATGCGGTCAGCGGCAAGTTGCTCGCGAACCATTCCTTCCGGGACACGCAGGCGGCCGCGCCCAATCCCTACGGCGGGGTGGTGGCCGCGAATGCCATTGCCGGCCGGCTGATCGGCCGGATCATGGACTGGCTGGCGCAGGGCAACGCCGCGATCGCGGCCTGCAAGGGGAACTGAAGCCGCGCATGTGCCCCGCGTGTTGGCCGCGGTGCACGGAACCGGTCGCGCCGATTTGGTAGGCTTGAGTGATGAATTCATCGCTTCCTGAGGTCGATGTCGACAGCGGCGGGAACTTGCCGGCCGGGCGCTACCGCCAGGTTCGCGCACGCACCGAATCGCTGATCCGCGGGCTGGCGCCCGAGGATACCGTCGTACAATCGATGCCCGACGTGAGTCCCACCAAGTGGCATTTGGCCCATACCACCTGGTTTTTCGAACAGTTCCTGCTGGCCGCGTTCCAGCCTGCCTACGAGCGCTTCCACGCGGGCTATGAATTTCTTTTCAACAGTTACTACCAGCAAGTCGGGCCAATGTTCGAGCGTGCCCGCCGGGGGTTGATAAGCCGGCCGACCCTGGCCGAGGTGCTGGATTACCGCCACGCCGTGGATGCGGCGATGCAAGAACTCCTCGCCGCGAGCGGGAACGATCCGCGCATTGCCGAGCACGTGACGCTCGGCTGTAACCACGAGCAACAGCACCAGGAGCTTCTGGTCACGGACATCAAGCACGTGCTCGCCCGGAACCCGTTGACCCCGGCCTGGCGGGAATTGCCTGCGCCGGAACCGGAGGAGCCGGCGCCCGTTGCCTGGCGGGAGTTTGCCGGCGGGGTGGTGGAAGTCGGCCATGGGGGCGAAGGATTCGCCTACGACAACGAGTTGCCGCGCCACCGCGTCTTTCTCGAACCCTACGCGTTGGCGCAGCGCCCGGTGGCGAATGCCGAATACCGGGCATTCATGGAAGATGGCGGCTATCGGCGACCCGAGTTGTGGCTCGCCGATGGCTGGGCGCGGGTTCAGGAAGAGCGCTGGGCGCGGCCGCTCTACTGGTCCGAAGACGACGAACGGGAATTCACCGTCGCCGGACTGCGCGGCCTCGAGCCGGCGGCGCCGGTCGCGCACCTCAGCCACTACGAGGCCGATGCCTATGCGCGCTGGGCGGGCGCGCGTCTTCCGACCGAGGCCGAATGGGAACAGGCCGCTTCCGCCGAGCCCATCGCCGGCAACCTTGCCGAAGCCGAACGGCTGCACCCTCAACCGCCGGGCGGCGCGTCGCTTGCCGGCCTGTGGGGCGATGTCTGGGAGTGGACCTCGAGTGCCTATCTGCCCTATCCGGGTTACCGGGCGCCCGAAGGGGCGATCGGCGAGTACAACGGCAAATTCATGAGCGGCCAGATGGTGCTTCGCGGCGGCTCCTGCGCCACGCCGCGCGATCACATCCGCGCCACGTACCGCAACTTTTTCTATCCTGGTCAGCGCTGGCAGTTTTCCGGCCTGCGCCTGGCCCGCGACGCATGAACGACGAAACCCCGACCCTCGACGACCAGTCTCCCGCCAGACGCGAGGAGCTGGCCCAACTGCGTGCGGGGTTGAACGAGAAGCGAAAGTGGATCTCCTCGATGTATTTTTACGATGAGAAGGGATCGGAACTTTTCGAGCGCATCACGACGTTACCCGAGTACTACCTGACGCGCACGGAGGTCGCCATCATGCAGGCCTTTGCCGATGACATGGCCGCCTGCATCGGCTCGTCTGCCACGGTCATCGAGCCGGGAAGCGGGGCGGGCGAGAAAATCGGCTTGTTACTGCGCGCCCTGGACGAGCCGGTGGCTTACGTGCCGATTGAAATTGCCCGCGGGCACCTGGAAGCCTCGGCCGAGTCGCTGGCACAGCAATTTCCGGCCATCGAAGTGCTGCCGGTTTGGGCCGATTTCACCCGGCCTGTGGAGATCCCATCTCCGCGCCGTGCCTCGAAGCGCCGGGTCGTGTACTTTCCCGGTTCGACCATCGGCAATTTCGAGCCGGACGATGCCGTCGCGCTGCTCGGGAACTTTGCCGACATGGTCGGCCCTGGCGGCGTCGCGCTGCTGGGCGTGGATCTTGCCAAGTCCGCCGCCATGCTCGAGCCGGCGTACAACGATTCCGCAGGGGTTACCGCCGCCTTCAATCTCAACATGCTCGATCACCTCAATCGCCGCTTTCGCACCGATTTCGTGCGCGACAACTTCGAGCATCTTGCCTTTTACAACGCCGGGCGCTGGCGCATCGAGATGCATCTCAAAAGCCGCTGCGACCAAGTCGTGCACGTGGACGGCGAAGCCGTTCACTTCGAGGCGGGCGAGACGATTCACACCGAGTCGAGTTACAAGTACGATGACAAGCGTTTTGCGGCGCTCGCCGAGGCCGGCGGATTCAAGTTGTTGCGCACGTGGCGCGACCCGGACGCGCTTTTCAGTTTGCGTTACCTCGCGGTCGAATAGGCCGCACGGCGGCGGGAATCGAATGGATTCTTGCCAAATTCGTGCAATTTCCCCGATTTTGACCTACACTTGAAAGAAGAACCTGGTTCCAGGCGCCTCGATCACGCAGACTTTGCGTCCAATGGCGCCGCCGTTGTTCAAGCAAGAAGGCAATGTGCATGAACGGTAGATTGGCTGATCCCAAGGCACTCGGTTTCGGCGTTTTTGCCACCGGAGCCTGGTTGTTCTCGATGAGCCTGGCCGGCTTCATGCCGGTAGTGTACGGAACCCCTTTGCAGGGGGTCGCGGTTTTTGTCGGCATCGGCCTGCTGGTGGCGGGCGTGGCGGCTTTCCTGCGCGGCGATGGCTGGCTCGGATTCTTCTTCATTCTCTGGTCCGCGACGGCCTGGGGCGTTGGCGCTTCATTCACGGTGGGATGGTTCTGGTTTGCGCTTGCGATCATGAACCTGTATTTGTGGTATGCCTC
>JAKDMP010000215.1 GCA_030452225.1 Gammaproteobacteria bacterium | reverse complement strand
AGGTCGAGGTGCCCATGTAGTGATACAGCGACTCGCCGCCGAGCGAAAAGCGGCTCGTCCCGTCGGGCATGGTCCCTTTGCCCTGCGTTTCTCGGATCGCGCCGCAGAGGTTCGTTTTCGGATTCAGGCAATACTCGCACTCGCGGCACTCGGGCGTGTAAAGCGGAATGACGTGATCACCCGGCTTCACGCTCGTCACATCCCTGCCGGTTTCGACCACGACGCCGGCGCCCTCGTGGCCGAGAATCGTCGGGAACAGTCCTTCCGGATCGTCGCCCGAAAGCGTGAAGGCATCGGTGTGGCAGATGCCCGTGGCCTTCACCTCCACCAGCACCTCGTTCGACCGAGGACCCTCGAGTTCCACGTTTTCGATACTCAGCGGCGCGCCGGCCTTGTGCGCCACGGCGGCCTTGACTTGCATGACAACCTCCTCGCTCTTCGGCTTCCCTAGTTTAGCAGGGCGAATGCAAGGCGGTTGTTCCGCTACACTTGTCCGCAATTACCGCAGCCCGGTTGACCAGCCAACCATGCCTCGAACGCGCACGACCAGGATAGAGGCCGCCTACAGCAAAGCATTGGACACGCAGCGCATTGTCCCCGACCCGGGCCAGATGGAGGCACTCGAAGCGCTCGCCAGGCTGGAAAGGGAACTGAGCCGGACGCCGCGGTTCCGGCGCAGGCGAAGCATTTGCGGCGTGTACCTGCACGGCCCGGTTGGGCGCGGAAAGACCTGGCTCATGGATCTTTTCTTCCGCAACCTTCCCATCCGTGGAAAGCTCCGTGCCCACTTCCACGTTTTCATGCAGCAGGAAATGCACGCGCCGCTGAAAAAGCTCAAGAGGCAGCGTGATCCCCTGCAGAAACTGGCGCGTGCAATCGCCCGCAAAACGCGCGTGATTTGTTTCGACGAACTCCTGGTCGAGGACATCACGGATGCCATGCTGCTCGGCCCCCTGTTCGAAGCGCTCTTCGCCGAGGGCGTTGCCCTGGTCGCCACCGCAAACCTGCCTCCCGGTAAGTTGTATCGAGACGGGTTGCAACGTGAACGTTTCCTGCCGGCGATTTCGGCAATCGAGCGGCATTGCGAAATCGTCCATGTGGCTGGCAAGCTGGATCACCGTGCCGAACAAATCGGGGCCAATGGCACATGGCGGCTTCTCGGCCGGCCGGCGGCAAGTGCCGATCTCCATGGCCTGTTTCGACGTCTCACCGACGTCCCTCCCTCTGCGGGCGAACTGCGGATCAACGATCGTCCCGTCCGCTATCTGGGAGCGGGCGCCGACAGCCTGTTCATGGACTTCGAGGCTTTGTGCGCGGGAGCGCGCAACGCATCCGACTACCTGGAACTGGCCCGCCGCTACCGCATCCTTATGATTGCAGATATCCCGACACTCGACGACGAGAACCTCGATACGGTCCGCCGCTTCATAGCGCTGGTGGATGTGCTCTACGAGGCACACACGGTTGTGATCGTATCGGCGGCGGCCGCCCCTGCGGAACTCTACCGGGGAAAACGCTTTCGGTTCGAGTACAGGCGCACAACAAGCCGGCTGGAGGAAATGCGTTCGGCCAACTGGCTCGCTGCAGCCCATCTCGCCCACGCCCCGGCCCTGACGCCGTTGTGAATGGCGGTGCAGTCGTCAGGCCGCGGCGTCGCGATCCTCCTGCCCTGCATTATTCACGAGGCCGACCGGCGCTGTCTTGCAAGTCATTGAACGAACTTGGGAATGTAGCATAATGAGGCAGGTTTTGATATCGCAGCTTG
>JAKDMP010000115.1 GCA_030452225.1 Gammaproteobacteria bacterium | reverse complement strand
CTTCGCGTTGCGCAACCGCCTCGCCCGCTTCTTCAGCCGTGGTGAGATCAAGGGGCGCCCCCAGATCCTCGGCGGCGACGATGCGGCGCATGCTGAGCTTGAAGGCCTTGCGGATCATCGGCACCGGCAGCGCGCGCGTGCTGCTGATGACCGCTCCGGCTTCGTGCGGCTCGGGTTGCCGGCAGAAATCTTCGTTGCCCAGCTCGAGCGCCGTCAAGCCGATGCCGTACGGGCCGTCCACGTCCAGAAAGCGCCGCGCGGTCAGATACTCACGCGCCGCCTCCACCACTGCGGCATCGATGCGGGCCCAGGTTTCTTCGGAAAAGGGTGCCAGGTGGCGATTCAAATAATCCATGCTGGTTCTCCTCAGTACGTCTCATCAACTGACCGGCGACTCTTCCGGTTCAGGGCTTGCCAACCGTAAAGCCCTCGCCGTCTTGTTCCTGCGTGCCCCCCATGGCGATCTCCTCGACCCCGGTGATCGGCGCCTCCGTAAAGAGATAGGTTTTCAACTGGGCGTCAAAATCGCGACTGTTGCGGCGCAGCCATTCGAGCACCATGGCCGCGTGTTCGATTTCCTCGCGCATGTTGTGCAGCAAAACCTCGGCCAACGCCTCATCCGCACAGGCCTCGGCGCGCTGGCGGTACCAATCGATGGCCTCGAGTTCTTCCTGCAGCGACGTCAGCGCTTGGTGAAAATGCCTGCATTCACGCGACAGCTCTTCCATCGGCTCGTGATAACCCATGCTGTTTGCCATCGGACGCCTCGTTTTGCGACAAAACCTCGACCGTCATTGTAGGCCGATTGATGGCGAATGAACAAGCGCCATTGGCTGAAAGGAACGAGGAAAGCGGAGCGAGAAGTGAGAAGAGAATGATCCAACGTTCGTGTTGACAGTCGCCCTCACCCCGGCCCTCTCCCGAAGGGAGAGGGAGAAGCATCGCGAGCAAACTCGCTCCCACGATCCGAATTTTTGGAATGAGTGAATGTAGAGCGGATAAGTGAAGCGCATCCGCCTAAACTCCGCTTTGGTGGATGCGCCTGCTTCGCAAGCTTGTCCACCCTACCCACTGTTGATTACTGGTGCTGGCGGAGAGATTCGAACTCCCGACCCGCTGTTTACAAAACAGCCGCTCTACCAACTGAGCTACGCCAGCCGCGCCGACAATTCTATCAGGGCTCGATTCGCTCGGCGCACGCCACGCGGTGGGGGTCGTCCGTCACCCCGGCCGCCCGCACGGCCGCAAGCACGCTTTGCGGGACGGGCAAACGCATCTGCCAATATTGTTGGCTGTCATGACTTTTGACCGCCCGTATATCGGGCTCGAACCCGAGCGCTCGCACCCTGTCCGCACGGCGCAAGGCATGATCGTGCTGATGAAATACGCCAAGGGAAAGGCCCGGCGATTGTCCGTCGATGCCGGTCAGAAGGGCATAGTCGCGGATGCCCGCTCGCCTGATCCGCTCCGCGGCCTGCCGGGCAGAGCCCGCATCCTTGAAACCTCGAAGTTCCACAAGATAGGCGACCACGACCACCGCTTCGCGTTCCACCAGCCGCATTGGAATGGCATCATCCTTGAGCCGGGCCGCAAGCCGTCGGCCAACGTCTGCGTCCACCGGGCCCCATGCCATGCAGCGTGGCGCCAATAGCCGCTCATCAAGCGCGGCGACCCGCGCGGCAGAGCCGGCCGATGCGGGCGTTTCGGGCCCGGCAAAGCCCGGGTCGGTCATCAGCACCAACCGCTCGCCGGTTTGCGTGACCGGCTGCAAAACCGCTTCCGGTCCCGAAGCGTCTCCCCAACGCAGCCAGGCAAACAAGACCAGGTTGACAAGCACGAGAACCAGAACGAGAACCGGAACGAGAAGTTTCACCGCGGCTTCTCCGCGAGCCACTCAAGACCATCGAGAACCAGAAAGGGCGCCAACTGCCACTCGGAGCCGAGCCGGGCCTGCACCGTCGCGGCGTCACCGCCGGTTATCAAAAAAACTTGCGGCGCGCCGTATCGCGCTGCCACCTTGTCGGCGGCGTAACGAAGCATTCCCGTTACTGCGGCCAACACGCCTCCGGCAATGCACAGTTCCGTATCATCGCCGAGCAGGCGCGGCGTCGGCGCGTGGACGCTCACCGGATCGAGCCGTGTTCCGCGCGCCAGCGCATCGCGCATCAAGCCGATTCCCGGAGCAATCAAACCGCCGACATGGCGGCCGTCCCCGGCCAGGTAATCCACCGTCACGGCCGTGCCGCAATCCGCTATCAGCGCGGCGCCCCCGTAACGCCGGTGCGCGGCCACCAGGGCCGCCCAGCGATCCACGCCCAACTGTTCGGGATCGCGGTAGGCATTGCGCACGCCGCGCGCCTCGGCGCTCGGGGTCAATTCACGCGGCACAAGCTGCCAGTTCTCCCGGCACCAAGCGCGCAGGTTTTGATTCACGGCCTCCGAGGCGACGCTTCCCACGACAACTTCGTCGGGCCGCAAAGCCGCGTCGAAAGCCTGTGCCAGACACTTCCCCGGCGCATTATCATGCGCAGCCCCGCCCGGCTCGCCAACGCCCCGCCAGGCGATGCCGCGGCTGCCGAGATCGACGATCAGCCGGCCGCTCAACTCGCCTCCTCCACCGCCCGGGAAAGTGTCGCCTCCCCTGCGTAGAACAACTTGCGGCCCTGCCCGGTTTCCAGGATCAATGCCCCGGAGCCGTCCACGCCACGGGCGATACCTTCCACCCCACTCGAAGCTCCGTACAGAGTCACCGGGCGATCCAATAACCAATCGTAGCGCGGGAACCGGGCGGCAAAGGGCGCAAAGCCCTCCGCGGCATACGCATCCAGGGTTTCCAGGAACGCCTGGGCGATCCTGGCCGCAAGCAGGTTGCGCGAGGGCGGCCGGCCAAGTTCAGCCAAGGAGGTGGTCCCGCGACCGGGCAGTTCCGGCGCGGCGCGGACATTGATGCCGAGGCCCACACACAGCCGGCCGTTCCGCCCGCCCTCCGCCTCGATCATGAGACCGCCCAGTTTGGCGCCGCCGCACATGAAATCGTTGGGCCACTTGAGGAACAAGCCGGCCTGCCCCATCGCTTCCAGGCACTCCAGTGCCGCCATCGCCAAGGCGATCGCAAGTGCATCGAGCCGCCCGCCGGGCATTTTCACCGACAGGGACATCAGCAGTCCCGTGCCAAAGGGCTGGGCCCATTGGCGGCCACGCCGCCCGCGCCCGCAAAGCTGCAGCTCGGCCACGCAGAGCGCCGGGACGGGGTGCGCGCGCACGGCGAGGTTGGTCGAATCGCAAACCTGCTTCACGCCCACGGCGAGAGGCGAGCTTGCCGGGAGCGCCCTGCGTATTTCGGCGGCATCCAGCCGGTCGTCCGAATCGAGCGCATAGCCTTCTGAAGTCGTTGCAACGGCCGCACCCAGGGAACGCAAGGTTTCGACCCTTTGGGCCAACCCGGCCCGGCTGCAACCGAACTCCGCCGCCAGCAGCCCGGCCGGAACCGCAGCCTGCGCAGCCAGCAGCCGCTGCGCCAGCGCATCAAGAATGACCGGATCAACGGCGGACATAGCCCGGCAGCCAGACCTTTTGAAAACGATGTTCCTCGTTGCGAGTCAGACGACGCAGGTTGTCGCGATGCGTAAAGAAAAGAAAAACCGCAAGGGCAATCGCAAACCAGAGCAAGGCGGGGCGATCCAGCGCCCACATGCAGGCAACGAATATGGGCCAGGCAAGCGCCGCCGTCAGCGTGGCCGCGCTCACGAAACCGGCAAGCAGCAGCACGATCACCCAGACGCCGGCGACCGGCGCGAGCCCGAGCGGCGCGAGCGCCAGAATCGTGCCGAGTGCGGTGGCAAAGCCCTTGCCGCCTCTAAAACCGAACCAGGCCGGAAACACATGCCCCACGATGACGGCACCGGCACAGGCAACCGGGAGCCACGCCACCTCGCCGGCGAGCAGCGGCAGCACCAGAACTGCCGCGATGCCTTTGCCCGCGTCGAAGGCGAACACGGCCACGCCAAAGAGCGGCCCCTTCGCACGCAAGGCATTCGTCGCCCCCGCGTTGCCGCTACCCACGGCCCGCAAATTGACACCGGCCAGGTGGCCCAGCAACAATCCCCCCGGCACCGAACCCAGCAAATAAGCCAGCGCCAGCGCCAGAATCGTCCAACCCATCAGCCTTGCAACCGTTGTTTGCGTACCAGCAGGCATTGTACCTTGACGGCTGTGTGCTACTGCCTCGGCTCCCCTGCCTGCGGGAACGGCTCGGGGTGGGAAATCGACACGAACAGCGCTGGGCGGATTCCCCTCATCCCAAGGTTTTCTCCCAAGGCGAGCAGGGGCAAGAAGCGGCCCACCTGGCGCCAGGTCACACGCTGGCTTGAAACGAAACCTCAATCATGTTAATATTTCACGCAGTGGATATTTTACAAAGTGAAGCACCAGCCGTACCAAGCCTCGCTGCGGGCGCGGGATCGGCGTGGGCGCCGGCGAACCCCGACACGGAAGAAACCTTGCGCGCGGTGCGCCGTATCGCGCGAGCCTTGGCGCTTTCCAGCCGTGATCTCGCCCGTCGGCACGACCTCACCGCAACGCAGCTGCTGTGCCTGCGTCTGCTGCGTGAGCACGAGGCGTTGTCCGCGGGAACGCTGGCGAAAGCGCTGTCGCTCTCGCCGCAAACGGCCACGGGGCTGGTTGACCGGCTCGAAACACGCGGTTTGGTCGAGCGTGTACGCTCCACCAGCGACCGCCGTTGCGTACTGGTGAGCCTGACCGATGCCGGCAGCTCGCTGATCGAGGCCACCGGCCCGATGCTGCAGGACCGCTTCGTGGCACGTTTCGATGCGCTCGAACCTCGCCATCGCCAGTCGCTTCGCAAGGCTCTGGAAACGGTGGTATCGCTGCTCGAGGCGGATGAACTCGACGCGGCCCCGGTTCTCACGGGCGAACACGGCATCGAGAGCCACGACAAGACGACCCATGCGCCGCACCGCTGACCCATTCACCCAACCCGATCAATTATGAACCGTATGAACCCGAGTACCCCATTCATCTGCTGCGCCTCCTGTGGGAGCAAGCTTGCCCGCGACAAGGCAACCGTATGACTACTACCGAGAGCCCCATTCACCTGCGCAGCCCCGAAGCTCGCGACGGAAAAACCGTCTGGGAACTCGTGCGCGCGGGCGGCACGCTCGAAGCCAACACGCCCTACTGCTATCTCCTTTTGTGCTCGCACTTTGCCGAGAATTGCATCGTCGCCGAAAAGCGCGGCGAAATCGTCGGCTTCATCATGGCTTACCGTCCGCCCAGCGATCCCGAGGCGGTGTTTGTCTGGCAGGTGGGCGTCGCCCCCGCCGGCCGCGGGCAGGGACTGGCCACCAAAATGCTGGATCGGCTGATCGCGCAACCCGGAAACTTCGATGCGCGATTTCTCATCGCCACTGTGGATCCCGACAACGCGCCGTCCAACAAGCTTTTTGCCGCCTTCGCCCGCGGGCAGGGCGCGACGCTCGAAACCGAAACGGGCTACGGGCCGGAGCTTTTCCCGCCCGGCCACGCCCCCGAACCCTTGCTGCGCATCGGCCCGCTGCCGACGCGCGCCCGAAATTCAGATTGATCGCATCAGGAGGTACCGCAATGAACACCCAGCCCTTTGAAAGACTCGAATCGGAAGTCCGGAGCTACTGCCGCAGCTTCCCGACCGTCTTCACCCATTCCGAAGGCAGCCACCTCACCGACGAGGACGGCAAGCGCTACCTCGACTTTTTCGCCGGCGCGGGCGTCCTCAACTACGGCCACAATCATCCCGACTTCAAAAAGGCACTGATCGCCTACCTCGAGGACGGCGGCATCGTCCACAGCCTCGACATGTACAGCGCGGCCAAGCGGCGCTTTCTCGAAACCTTCGACGAGGTAATCCTCCAGCCGCGCGGCATGGAATATCGCGTGCAGTTCCCCGGCCCGACCGGCACCAACGCGGTGGAGTCGGCTTTCAAGCTGGCGCGCAAGGTTACGGGCCGCAAGAACATCGTCGCCTTCACCAATGCCTTTCACGGCATGACGCTGGGCGCGCTCGCCGCCTCCACCAATGCGGGTAAACGTGCCGGCGCGGGCGTGCCGCTCGACAATGTGCATGTCGTCCCCTTCGACGGCTATCCGGGCGCCGGAGACAGCCTCGCCTACCTCGAAGCGGTGCTCGATGACAAGGGCAGCGGCGTGGACAAGCCGGCCGCCATCATCCTCGAGACGGTGCAGGCCGAAGGCGGCATCCGTGTCGCCGGTTTCAACTGGCTGAAGCGCCTGGAGACGATCGCGCACGAGCGCAACATTCTTCTCATAGTCGACGACATCCAGGTCGGCTGCGGGCGCACCGGGCCGTTCTTCAGCTTCGAGCCCGCCGGCATCAGGCCCGACATGATCACGTTGTCGAAATCGCTCTCCGGCTTCGGCCTGCCGTTTTCGTTGGTGCTGATCCAGCCCGAACACGACCAATGGGCGCCGGGCGAACACAATGGGACCTTCCGCGGCCACAACCCCGCCTTCGTCACGGCGACCGCGGCGCTCGAATTCTGGCGCGACGACAGTCTTGAGAAGGCCACCGGGAAAAAGGCCGAACTCGTTGCGGAGCGGCTGGAGAAAATCGCCGCCAAACACAGCGATGCCATCGCTGAGGTGCGGGGCCGCGGCCTCATCCAGGGGCTCGTCTTCAAGGAGAACAACATGGGCAACAAGGTGTCCGCCGAAGCCTTCCAGCGCGGCCTCATCGTCGAAACCGCCGGCGTGGGCGACGAAGTCCTCAAGCTTCTGCCGCCTCTCACCACCACGGAAGAGGAATTCGAGACAGGGCTCGACATTATCGCAGAGAGCGTGGAGGCCGCCCTCGCGCAGCACCAACGCGAAGTCGCGTAGAAGCCTCGATACATTCGCGCAACCTCGTTGGACGTCATCCCCGAGAAAGCGCACTGCTGCCCGGCGAAAACCTGCGTCGCACATTTTCCGTCATTCCGGCGAAAGTCGAAATCCAGTATGGGGAAGCATCCCGTCCGTTGGGCGGGATGCCATTAGTCCTGCTGGATTGCTTGCGACTTGGGTGGCTCGCCGTTCTCTCCATTCGCTTCGCGCATGTCCGGTCCGGCCTCCCGTCTTCGGAGT
>JAKDMP010000018.1 GCA_030452225.1 Gammaproteobacteria bacterium | reverse complement strand
CAGAGGGGAGAAGGCCGGGATGAGGTGCGCCGCAAAGCGGCGCTGCATATGGTATGGTACGTGGTATGGCTACCATGAACGTACGGAGCACCTTTGCGCTGGATGAGGCGACGGCAAAGGGGCTGGCTGACTTGGCGAAACGCTGGAAGGTGAGCAAGTCGCAAGCTCTGCGCCGGGCGGTCGCCCAAGCCCAGGAGCAGCCGGGCAGACACGGGGAGATGACGCCGCAGGAGGCGCTGGAGCGGCTCGCCGAGCGGCCGCCGCTCGATAAAGAAGACGCCGATGCCTGGATAGCGGCGAATCGAGATGCGCGTCGTGCAAGCGATGCGCGTCGCGCTCGGGCGCGATGATCCACCTTGATACCAATCTTCTGATTCGCACCACGCAAGCGGATAAACGGGTCGTTCGCGCCTGCGAGGTCTGGCTCGCGGCTGGCGAAGCGCTGGCGGCATCCTCCGTTTCCTGGTTCGAGTTCACCTGCGGACCGCTGACCGTGGAAGACGTCCGCCTGGTCGAGCGCATCGTTTCCGGCCGCATCGTGCCGTTTACCATGCCGCAGGCAGAGCGGGCGGCTGCATTGTTCAATGCCGCGGGACGCAAACGCCCCAGCCGCTGGGATTGCATGATCGCCGCGGCTGCGATGGCCGACGGCGCCCGTCTGGCGACCTTGAACCCGCGTGATTTCGGGCGCTTTGCCGATGCGGGACTGCAACTGGCGACGATTTGAACGGCAGATCGCGACCGAGGCTTGAAAACGTTTTTGCGCAAAAAATTGTCGCCGGACTGAACGCGTTGAGTATTGCGCCCGTACCTTCGGTCGCGGCGGCGTTGGGAAACTACCTCGAAATAGTCGCGAAGTGGAATCGGGCGTACAACCTGACTGCGGTGCGCGAGCCGGAGGAGATGATTTCGCGCCATGTGCTCGATTCGGCCGTGGCCTTGCCGTACCTGCGCGGTGCGCGCATGCTCGACGCCGGCAGCGGCGCGGGGTTTCCGGGCATCGTCCTCGCCCTGCTCGCATCCGACACTACCTGGGTTCTGGTCGAGTCCAACGGCAAGAAGGCGCGTTTCCTCGATCATGCGCTGCGACATCTGGGACTTTCCGATCGGATGTCGGTGGCCGGCGAGCGGCTGGAAAACTATCATTCGGCGCCGGGTTTTGATACTGTCACCGCGCGGGCGCTCGCCGATCTGGCGACGCTCGTCCGCTGGACGGCGCCGCTTTTGGCGCCCGGTGGAAGGCTGCTGGCGCTCAAGGGCAAGGCCGGGCAAATCGAAGCCGAACGCGCCGGGTTGGGCGCCGAGTGGCGGCTCGAAGTCACTCCGGTGACGGTGCCCGGCCTCGAAGCCGAGCGGCATATTGTGTGTCTGGAACGGAAAAATTGAACCATGGCGCGAGTCATTGCCATTGCGAATCAAAAGGGCGGGGTGGGCAAAACCACCACCGCGGTCAATCTTGCCGCCTCCCTGGCTTCCATGCGGCGGCGCGTGCTGTTGATCGATCTCGACCCACAGGCGAATGCCACCACCGGTTGCGGCCTGGATCGGCGCCAACTCGAGAGAGGCATGGCCGATGTGCTGCTCGGCGACGCCGCAGTCAGGGAGATCGTGCAGCGCCTCGACTTCGAAAAATCCAGCTTCGACCTCGCGTCGGCGAGCGCCGATCTCACCACCGCCGAGGTACGGCTGGTATCCGAGCTTGGCCGCGAGCACCGCTTGGGCAAGTCGCTGGAGCCGATCCTCGACGAGTACGACTTCATTTTCGTGGATTGCCCGCCGGCGCTCAATCTTCTTACCGTGAACGCGTTGGCCACGGCCGACAGCGTGTTGATCCCGATGCAGTGCGAGTATTATGCGCTGGAGGGAATCTCGGCGCTGGTCGATACGATCGAGCGCATCCGCGAGACGGTCAATCCCGGGCTCAAGATCGAGGGGATCCTGCGCACGTTGTACGATCCGCGCAGCAACCTGACCGGCGATGTCTCCGGCCAGCTCCTGATGCACTTCAAGGAACAGGTCTATCGAACCGTCATCCCCCGTAACATTCGTCTCGCCGAGGCGCCCAGTTACGGCGCTCCGGCGCTGGTGTACGACCGCACTTCCCGCGGTGCGCTGTCCTACCTGGCACTGGCGGGCGAGATGCTCAACCGCGCGAGCGCCGCATCCGCGCTGGCTGCCCAAGAGTAGCGGCGCGTTACAATCGCGGGCGTTCCCATTTGTGACAGCCATGATGAGCAACAAACGGCGGGGCCTTGGGCGCGGCCTGGATGCCCTTTTGAGCGAGGCCGAGACGGCGGTCGAGGCGCCGCGCAGCGACGAACGGTTGACCCGGCTGCCGATCGAGCAACTCACGCCCGGCCGTTTTCAGCCGCGCAAGGACATGGCCGCCGAGGGCCTCGCGACGCTGGCCGATTCGATCCGCTCGCAGGGCATCGTGCAGCCGCTGATCGTGCGCGCCGCGGGCAAGAATCGTTACGAAATCATCGCCGGCGAACGGCGCTGGCGCGCGGCGCAGATGGCCGATCTGGCCGAGGTTCCCGCCGTGGTCCGCGACATCGAGGATCAGACGGCCGCCGCCGTCGCCCTGATCGAGAACATCCAGCGCGAGGACCTCAATCCGCTGGAAGAGGCCGAGGCGCTGGCCCGGCTGACCGAGGAATACGAATTGACCCAGGCACAGGCGGCCGAAACCGTCGGGCGCTCGCGTGTTGCGGTGACCAATCTCCTGCGCCTGATGGATCTTGGCGCCGAGGCGAAGCGCCTGCTGCGCACGGGTGAGCTGGCGATGGGGCATGCACGGGCCCTCTTGGCGCTCAATGGGCGCCAACAGGCCGAGGCGGCGCGCAGCATAGTGAAGAAGGGGCTCAATGTGCGTCAGGCCGAAGAGCTGGTGCGGCGCATGAAGGCGCCCGAGAGGGAGACGGTCGCGCGGCGCGCCGATCCCAACGTGGCGGCGCTGGAGCGCGAACTGGGCGAACGGCTTGGGACGCGCGTCACGGTGCAAAACGATGCGCACGGCCGCGGTCGGCTCGTCATTCATTACGGCAATCTCAATCAGCTCGACGGGATCCTCGAGCGCCTGCGCTGACGGATCGCTGAAAGGCTACCGGGCTCGGCAGCCTGAATACACGCGGACCGGCGCGATCCAGCCGGAAATCGGTGCGCATATTGTTTCCCGGGCGCTATTGCGCTAGGCTAAAAGCATGAAATCAGTGTGGATACTCCTGCTCGTGGTGGTCGTCGCGTTGCCCGCGATGGCCGGGACCATCTATCGCTGGGTGGATTCCAATGGGGTGGTGCATTACTCCGATCAAGCGCACCCGGGGGCGAAGAAGGTCGATCTCAACGCTCTGCAGGTCGTCCACTTCAGGACGCCCACGAGCGACGCGGCAAGCCAGGAGGAGCCGGCGAAAGAAAAACCGGTTCCGAGCTACACGGTGAAGATTCTCGCACCGGCCGACGGCACCACCTTGAGACCGGCAAACAACGAGGTGCATGCGAGCGTGAAGGTGGTGCCGGTCCTCAGCCCGCCGGCGCTGTTGCGTTACTCGCTGGACGGCCAGGACCTGGGTCAGCCCACGGCCGCGTTGCGGGCGCTGATCAAGCAGGTGTATCGCGGCACGCACACGTTGACCGTAACCGTGCTCGGCGCAAAGGGCGAAAGCATCGGCTCGGCGAGTTCGACGTTCTATGTACACCAGCATTCCATCCTGAACAATCCAAACCCCGGACCGGGACCGAGTACCGGACCGGGCGGTTGAGGAATCCGGGATTGGTCACCTCAGAGATCGCAAAGCACGCAAAGCACACGGCCTTTTGAGGGCTCTCATGCGGGAGGATCCATGCCCGCGGCTTCAGCCGGTATTTCGTTCTCGCCCATTCTCCCTTGGGGGAGAAGCTTGGGATGGCGAGCAGCGCCGCAAAGCGGCGTTCGGCTTGGGGAAGGTCTGATTAATCCCATTTCCGTCATTCCCGCGCAGGCGGGAATCCAGTAAATTCAATGTGTTAGATTCCCGCTTTCGCGGGAATGACGAATAATTCAGAGTTTCCTTGGTAACGCCAGGCGGGTGGGGATCGTTTGCGAGATCATTGCTGGATCCGCGATTTTCGCATTCTGTGCGGTGATTATCGCGATTCGCGACGATAGAAGTTTTCGATTTGCCGGCACAGGTCGGCAAACGCTTGCCCTCGGTGGCTCAGCCGGTTTTTCACCAGCGGATCGATCTCGGCGGCTGTGAGGCCGCGGGAAGGGAGCAAAAAGACAGGGTCGTAACCGAAACCGCCGTTGCCGCTTGGAGCCGGTGCGATTTCGCCTTCCCAGACGCCTTCGGCGAGCAGCGGCACCGGATGATCGGCATGGGCCAGGAAAACGGCGACGCAGCGAAAGCGCGCGCTGCGCCTTGCTCCGGGTCGCGTAGCCAGCTGCCGCAGAAGCTTGTCGATATTCGCCCGATCATCGCCGTGCCGTCCGGCATAGCGCGCAGAATGCACGCCCGGCGCACCTTCCAGGGCATCGACCTGGAGCCCCGAATCATCGGCGATGGCGGCCAGCCCGCTGGCGCTCGCGGCGGCGCGCGCCTTGATCAGCGCATTCTCCACGAAGGTCGGGGCGGTCTCCGCGGCAGGCGGGATATCGAGCGCGGCCTGCAGCACCGGCTCGACGGGCAGGTTCCCAAGTAGTTTCGTGATCTCCGCGAGTTTTCCCGTATTACCGGAGGCCAGCACGATTTTCCGCCGGCTCAAGGATCGGCGTCCAGGCATCGCCTTTGCATGGCGATCAGCGCTTCGATGCCGCCGCGGGCCAACTCGAGCATGCGGTCCAACTCGACTCCGGAAAAACTGCGGCCTTCGGCCGTACCCTGGATTTCGACATATTCTCCGGCCTCGTTCATGACGACATTGAAATCGACTTCGGCGTCCTTGTCTTCGAGATAGGCGAGATCGAGCCGCACTTCGCCATCGACCAGCCCGGTCGAGATGGCCGCGATGCGGCCTGCGACAGGATTGGTCTTGCACAATTCCTTTTCCACCAGCCAGCGCCCGGCCTCGGCGAGGGCGATCCATCCCCCCGTGATGGAGGCGGTGCGGGTGCCGCCATCTGCTTCCAGCACGTCGCAGTCGAGCGTAACGGTGCGCTCGCCCAGGGCTTCGAAATCCACGCAACCGCGCAGCGAACGGCCGATCAGGCGCTGAATTTCCAGGGTGCGGCCACCCTGACGGCCGCGCGCGGCCTCGCGTTGGTTGCGGCTCGAGGTGGCGCGCGGCAGCATGCCGTATTGCGCCGTGACCCAGCCGCGGCCCGCGCCGCGCAAAAAGGGCGGAACGCGCTCTTCCACCGAAGCCGTGCACAGCACGCGCGTGGCGCCGCATTCGATCATGGCCGAGCCCTCGGCGTGACGGTTGATGCCGCGGCGAAGCGTTACCGGACGCAAGTCACCGGCTGCGCGTCCATCGGGCCTCACGCGGTCTTTCTCCCGCTTCCGGATGCGCGAATTGCGATGGCGGTGACATTGTCGCTGTGCGGGCTGAAGGTTTGCGCCGCGAGATGAACCAGATCCAGCAGGAGATCGTTCAGATCGCCCGGGCTGCTCATCTGGCCAATCAGCGTGGTTTCGTCCACTTGATCCCACAGCCCGTCGCTGCACAGGATCACGACATCCCCTTGCTCGAGTGTCCTGGCGTCGTCGATGGCAACCTCCGGCTTGTCCGCCGGGGCAACGCCGAGACAGTACTCGACGATATGGCGGTCACGGTGCCTGCTGACTTCGTCTCGCGTGATTTTGCCCTCTGCCAGGAGCATGTCGACCTCGGTGTGGTCGCGCGTACGCTCGAGCAGCTTGCCGTTGCGAAGGTGGTAGGCGCGGCTGTCGCCCGCGTGTGCCCACCACATGCTGTTGCCGATCAGCAGCGCACAGACGATGATCGTACCGGGCTTGAGCTGCGCCTCCATGCCCTTTCCCAGGGCCAGCACCTCGTGGTGGGCGGCCGTCAGCGAGGCGCGCAGGAACGGTTCGGGATCGAGGTTTCGCTTGCGCACCCGGCGAAAACTTTCCTTCAGCGATGCCATGGCGGTTTCCGCGGCCAGCGCGCCATCGGCATGCCCACCCATGCCATCGGCGAGAATGGCGAGGGTGACCCCGTCCTGAATGAGCATTTCGGCGCGATCCTGATTGTCTGCGCGATCGCCGACCAGGCTCGCTTGGGCAAAGTCAAATTTCATATGCCGATAAGTCGGTGCCTGAGAAAAAAGTAGGTTATCTTACTGCACATTCTTGCATACGGATGAACATGATTCGCAGCATGACGGGCTTCGCGAGCGTCAGCCGGCAGACCCCTGGCGGCGCGCTCACCCTCGAGCTTCGCAGCGTCAACCACCGGTACCTGGATTTGAAACTCGTTCTACCGGAGGCGCTCCGCCCCCTGGAGGCGCCGTTGCGCGAACGGCTGCGCGCACGATTTTCGCGCGGACGGGTGGAGGCG
This sequence comes from Gammaproteobacteria bacterium, assembly GCA_030452225.1. Lineage (GTDB taxonomy): Bacteria > Pseudomonadota > Gammaproteobacteria > JAKDMP01 > JAKDMP01 > JAKDMP01. The sequence goes on along the minus strand of JAKDMP010000018.1, from coordinate 16,548 downwards.
ACGGTCCGTTTACGTTTTGGCGACGGCGCCTGCGGCAGGGCGCCGGCCGCATCCGGCGAACAGGCCTCAAGCGGTTACCGAAGCGGCGCCGGCTCGCACGGCAACGCCCCGCGCTTCGTGCTGGATCATGCCCTCGCCCTGGAAGTGGCCGCGGCGGCGCGCAAATTGAGCGCCGGGGGGGAGGGCAATGAGCTGTCGGTATCCGAAGCGCTGAGACTGTTGGCCTGGCCGGGCGTGATGGAAACGGCGCGCCCGCAGCTTGATGCCTGGACGCCTGAATTCGAAGCCCTGTGCGATGCGGCCATCGATGCGCTCATGGCGGCGCGAAAACGCGAAGGCCAGGCGCTGGCCGTCGCCCTGTCGGAGCGCTTGCAGGCGCTGACGGCGGGCGTCGAGCGCTTGCAAACGGCGCAGGGCGGCCGGGAGCCGGAACTGAGAAGCCGCCTGGAAGAACGAATCGAGGCGCTCGGCATCGAGGTGGACAGCGAGCGGGTCGCCCAGGAAGCCGCCTTGCTCGTCGTACGCCAGGACGTGGGCGAGGAACTCGACCGCCTGCACGCCCATGCTGCGGAACTCGCCCGGTTGCTGGACAGCGACGAAGCCGTCGGCAGGCGCCTTGATTTTCTCGTGCAGGAGCTGGCGCGCGAAGCCAACACGCTGGCTTCGAAGGCCGGTACGCTCGATGTCAACCGCGACGCCCTCGACTTCAAGGTGTGGATCGAGGCCATGCGCGAGCAAGTGCAGAATGTCGAGTAGAGGAGGCCTGTTCGTGGTGTCGGCGCCGTCCGGCGCGGGCAAGACCACATTGCTGCGGGCGCTGATCGCGCGGCGTCCCAATCTCGTCTTCTCCGTGTCCTGGACCACGCGCGCGCCCCGCACGGGCGAGCACGACGGGCGCGATTACCATTTCGTGAAGGCCGAACGCTTCGAGGCCATGCGCGCGGCCGGCGAGTTTCTCGAATCGGCTACGGTGTTCGGCCATGGGTACGGGACGCGGGCGGCCGATGTCGAAGAGCTGCGCACGGCGGGCCGTGATGTGGTCCTGGAGATCGATTGGCAGGGGGCGCGTTCCGTGCGCCGGAAGGAACCCGAGGCCGTTTCGGTTTTCATTTTGCCTCCATCGCGCGACATCCTGCGCGAACGGCTTGCCGACCGCGGCACCGACAGCGAGGCGGTCATCAGCCGTCGCATGGCTGCGGCGGCGAACGAAATACGGCACTGGAATGAATATGACTATGTCGTCGTGAACCTGGATTTTGCGCGCGCATTGCAGGAATTGGAGGCCGTTTTCGAAGGCCGCGGCGAGAACGCCGACCGCGAACGGGCCGGTTTGGCCGATTTTGCGGCCACCCTGCTGGCAGCTTCTTGACGAAAACCGTAAAATACTCAGATTGAAAGCCTTTTTTCGGACGGAAGACAACTATGGCCCGGGTTACGGTAGAAGACTGCGCCGACAAGATCGGCAATCTTTTCGACCTCGTACTGGTCGCCTCCAAGCGGGCGCGCCAGCTCGCGCACGGCCAGGAGCCGGGCGTGCCGCTCGACGGCGACAAGGTGACGGTGCTGGCCTTGCGGGAGATTGCCGGGGGCCAGGTCGACCGTTCGATCCTCGCCGAGAGCGACGAGCCCAGCGAGCGCGAAATTTTTACGCTTCCCGACGTGGACGACATCGAAGTGGACATGTCCGCGGATGACGATGAAGAAGAAGAGGAGATCGGCAAGGAAGAGGGTTCCACCCAGCCCGCGGCAGCCGGCAGCACGCAAACCGGGAGCGGCGACAAGAAAGCCGACTGACCGGCCTTATGCGTACGCCCCGAATCAGCGGATTGCGGGCCGAACGCACCCCCGACGGGCAATTCGAACGCTTTGCCTCCACTACGCTGGCACGTTACCTGGCGCCGGCGGAAGTCGAAGAGGTACGCCGCGCCTGGTTGTATGCCAGCGAGGCGCACCGCCACCAGCGCCGGTTGAGCGGCGAGCCCTACGTCACCCACCCGCTCGCCGTGGCGAAAATTCTGGCCGACATGTCGCTGGACGCGGCAACCCTCGAGGCGGCACTGCTTCATGACGTGATCGAGGACACGCCGGCCGAGCGTGCCGAGCTGGTCGAGCTGTTCGGCCAGGAGGTCGCCGCGCTGGTCGACGGCGTTACCAAGCTCACGCAGATCCGGTTTGACAGCCGGCGCGAGGCTCAGGCGGAAAACTTTCGCAAGATGGTTCTGGCCATGGTCGCCGACGTTCGCGTGATTGTCATCAAACTCGCCGACCGGCTCCACAACATGCGCACACTGGGGGCCATGCCCCCCGCAAAGCGCCGGCGGATTGCCCGCGAAACCCTCGAAATCTACGCCCCCATCGCGCAGCGGCTGGGTATGCGCAAGCTGCGGTTGGAGCTGGAAGACATCGGTTTTCGTTCACTCTATCCGGATCGTTATCGGGTACTCGGCCGCGCGGTGCGCCGCGGGCGCGGGCAGCGCGTGAGCGCAGTGCCGAAAATGGTGAAAATTCTTGCCGAACGCAGCGCGCACTCCGGCCTGCAAGCGGAGGTCACCGGACGCGACAAGGCGCTGTACAGCATATATCGCAAAATGCGCGAGAAGCAGTTGCTGCTGGCCGAAGTCATGGATATACACGGCATTCGCATGGTCACCGATTCGGTCGACGACTGTTATCGCCTCCTCGGTGTGGTGCACGCCGTCTACAAGCCGGTGCCGGGGCTGTTCAAGGATTACATCGCCATTCCCAAGAACAACGGTTACCAGTCGCTTCACACGGTTATTGTGGGGCCGACCGGCCAACCCGTCGAGGTGCAGATTCGCACCGAAGTGATGGAGCGCATTGCCGAGAACGGCATTGCGGCGCATTGGATGTACAAGACCGGCCAGGGTGCGGCGGTCGACGAACTGCGCACCCGCGAATGGTTGAGCCATCTCGAGGATATTCGCGCCGACAGTGCCACCCCGGTCGAGTTTCTCGAGCACGTGAAGGTGGATCTGGCTCCGGAGGAAGTCTATGTGTTCACCCCCAAGGGGCAAATCATCCGATTGCCTCGCGGCGCAACGCCCGTTGATTTCGCCTATGCCGTGCATACCGATGTAGGCAACGCCTGTGTGTCCGCCAAGGTGGATCGCCGCGTGGTATCGTTGCGCACCCAGCTCAAAAACGGGCAGACGGTCGAGATTGTTACGGCCCGCTCGGCGCGGCCGAATCCCGCCTGGCTCAATTACGTGGTCAGTGCCAAGGCCCGTTCTGCATTGCGTCATTACCTGCGCGACCTCGAGGCGGAAGACGCCATCAAACTCGGCCGGCGGATGCTGACGCAGTCTCTCTCACAGCACAAGCTGAATCTGAAGCGTGCAGGCGTCAAACTGACCGAGGTGGCAACTCAGCTCAAGGCGCAGGACGCGAACGATCTCTTGCGCCGTATCGGCAACGGCGAATTTCCGGCGCCGATCGTTGCCCAGCATTTCCTGAACGATCAGGGGAGCGGACCGGGCGGAATCGCCAAACCAATCGAGATTCGCGGCACCGAAGGGATGGCCGTAACGCTTGCCCGCTGTTGCCACCCGATCCCGGGCGACCGCATCGCGGGCCTCTTGACGCGAGGCAAAGGCCTGGTCGTGCATCGTGTCGACTGCAAGAACCTGGCAGCACAAAAGGACAGCGACCGCGTCGTGGACGTCGCCTTCAATCTCAAGCGCAGCCGCAGCTATCCGGTCGAAATGCGGCTCGAATTGATGAACGAGCGCGGAGTACTGGCTTCCGTCGCGTCCACGGTATCGACCGCCGACGCCAACATCCTGCACGCCCAAGTGTATGAGCGAGAGGATCAGACAGCCGGTCTCAAGCTCGAAGTCTCGGTACGGGATCGCGTTCATGTCGCGCGGATCATGCGCCATCTGCGAAAAACGCCCAGCGTTTTGCGCGTTACCCGTTCCTGAAGCCGCTACATGCATGGGAATTATCCGGAACTCCCCCGGGGCATTTGCAGTCTAATACGGTGCGTAAGAGTCCAATGAGGAGGTTTTGCCATGGCGAATGACGATGCGCATCGCGGCCGGGACGAGGCCGCTGGACACGGGAACAAGGAGGTTGCGCCCGCACAGCGTGTGCACAGCGCCAACGGGACGGATCCCGCCGAGATTCGGGACAAGGCTCGACAAGCACAGGAAAAGCGCTTGGGGCAGGGCGAAGTCCCGGCCGCCGAGCGTGTGCGCGAAGCCGAACAAGCGGATCCCGCCGAGGTCCGGGATAGAGCCCGGGAAGTGGAGGGAAAGCACCGGCGGACACAAGACGAAGTCGCGCCCGAGGAGCGGGTCAAAAAGACCGCGGAGGTAGCGCCCCGTTCGGCGGAGCAGGGACAAGCCGAACTTAAGCGGCCGTCTGGATCCACGGATGAGCCCGAAGACGGGGAATCCGGGGACAGGGCGTCCGCGACCGGTCTGCCGGGCCTCGGCGGCAAAATGCCTCCCTGAGCCGGGCGCCCTGCCGGACGTCTCAACGCCCTGACGCAAACAGACGGGCGTTCGGGGCGCGGCGCATCGCATCGGCCGGCGCTTGCCTGCGCGGCCCCGCCACTGCCGGGATCGGCGTGCGGCGGCTGTCGCACGGCCGCGTACGCGCTCTCACCGTATCGGTTATCTTGATGTTCACGTTCGGCCGCGGTCGCACAGCTTCGGTGCGTGGTCGTGAACGCGGGCATCGGGAGCAGGCATGGAAAGGAATGCAATCAGGACGGATGCGGCGCCGGCGGCCATCGGCACGTATTCGCAGGCGATGTCGGCAGGTGACTGGCTGTTCCTCTCCGGACAGATCGGACTCGATCCCGAAACGGGCGAACTGGTCCCCGGGGGCATCGAAGCGCAGGCCGGGCGTGCATTCGAGAACCTTGCCGCCGTGGCGAGGGCGGCGGGCGCGGCCCTCGACGATATCGTCAAACTCAATGTATCGCTGGTCGACCTGGCCGACTATGCGGTGGTAAACAGCTTGATGAAGGAGTTGTTCGCCGAACCTTACCCGGCGCGCGCCGCGGTGGGCGTCGCTGCGCTGCCGCGCGGCGCGCTCATCGAGATCGAGGCGATCATCGCCAGATGAGTTCGGACCTGCCGGAGCCTTGGCGGGAGTTCCCGGGCGTCGGCCCGAAGCTCGCCGAACGGCTGGCGGCGCTTGGGATCACACGGCCCGAGGGCTTGTTGACACACTTGCCCCTGCGTTACGAAGACCGCACGCGGATTACGGCGCTCGGCGATTTGCGTCCCGGCACAAACGCACAGGTCGTCGGCGAGGCGCAGTCGGTACAAATAGTCGCGGGGCGCCGGCCGATGCTGGTGGTGCTGCTTGCCGACGAGAGCGGGTTTGTCTGCCTCCGGTTTTTCCATTTCACGTCGCGCATGCGCCAGGCCTTTCGCCGCGGTGCGCATTACCTCTGCTTCGGCGAGGTGCGGGCGGGAACGAACGGGCTCGAACTGGTGCATCCGGGCTTTCGCGCCGTGCCGCGAGGCCGGCCGGTTGCGGTGGAATCGCGCCTCACGCCGGTGTATCCGGCGGCCGCGGGGATCACGCAATTCCAGTTGCGTCGTTGCGTGGAGTCGGCTTTCGCCGCACTCGACGCAGGGCGCCTGGCCGGTTATGCGCTCGCGTCCGTGCAGAACGGCTGGCCCGACCTGCGCGAGGCTTTGGAGAGGATTCATTTCCCGCCGCCCGAAGCGGGGACGCCGCAGACGGACGATCCCGCCCTGATGCGCCTGGCCTTTGACGAGCTTTTGGCGCATCACCTGGCCTTGCGCGCCTCGCGCGCATCGCGTGCCCGGGAATCGGCGCCCGATCTGTCGGTCGGCGCGCGTTTGGCCGCGCGCATGCGGGCCGCCTTGCCCTTCGCGCTGACCGAAGCACAGGGACGCAGCGTGAAGGAGATCACGGCCGATCTCGCCGGCCCCAGGCCCATGCGCCGCTTGCTCCAGGGCGATGTCGGCAGCGGCAAGACTGCGGTGGCGGCGTTGGCCGCGGCACAGGCCATAGGGGCGGGATTCCAGGTGGCCTTCATGGCGCCGACGGAGTTGTTGGCCGAACAGCATCTGCGTTCGCTCGCCCCGTGGTGCCGGGAGACCGGAATCGAATCGGGACTGCTGACGGCCAGCACTCCGGCGGCCGACCGCAAGAGATTGCGAAAACGGATTCAGGCGGGCGAACCATGGTTGCTGGTGGGCACGCATGCGCTGATTACCGAAGGCGCCGCACTGCCGCGACTGGGTCTGGCCATCGTGGATGAACAACACCGCTTCGGGGTGGGTCAGCGCCTCGCGTTGAGTTCGGGCAGCGACCGCTTCTCGCCGCACCAGCTGGTAATGACAGCTACCCCCATCCCGCGCACTCTGGCGATGACGCTGTACGCCGACTTGGACGTGTCCACCCTGGATGAGCTGCCGCCGGGTCGCCGACCCGTGACGACCGCGGTCATGAACGAGGAGCGCCGGGCGGAACTGGTGAAGCGGATTGGCGCGTTGGTGGCGGCCGGCCAGCAGGCCTATTGGGTCTGTCCGCTGATCGAGGAATCCGAGGTTTTGGCCGCCGAGGCCGCGGAGAAGACGGCCGAAGCCCTGGCCGCGGCCCTGCCCGACGTCGAGGTCGCTCTCGTTCACGGACGTTTGAAGGAGACCGAAAAGAATGAGATCATGCGTCGCTTCATGGCGGGCGCTATCGGCCTGCTGGTGGCAACGACGGTAATCGAGGTGGGCGTGGACGTTCCCAATGCAAGCCTGATGGTGGTGGAAAACGCCGAACGTCTGGGCCTTGCGCAGTTGCATCAGTTGCGCGGGCGAGTGGGACGCGGTGAAGTGGCCAGCCATTGCGTGCTCCTGTACCGTGGGCCGCTGTCCGCGCGCGCCCGCGAGCGATTGGCCGCGCTGCGCTCGACGACCGACGGATTCCGGATTGCCGAGACGGACTTGAAACTTCGCGGGCCGGGCGAGCTGGTCGGCAAGCGTCAGGCGGGGCTGGCGCAGTTGCGCGTCGCGGATCTCGTCCGTGATCGGGACCTGCTGGCAAAGGTCGCGCCGGTAGCCGGGAAGTTGGCGGGCACCCAGCCCGAAACCTGCGCGGCGCTGGTCCGCTTCTGGCTGGGGGAGGCTGTGCGTTATGCCAAAGCGTAAGCGCCGACCGAAGATCGGCCCGCAGCCGCCCGGCCTTCACGTCCGCTTGCTTGCGCGCCTGAAGTCCGTGGTGCACCGCCTGCGCCATCAACTGAAAGGGGCGAAACGGACCCGAAGGTTCCGTGAAGGATTTCTGCCGAAGTTGAAAGGCGAACGCTGGGACAGGCTCCTTCGGCACCGCTGGCGCAGAAGCCGCTTTGCGAAGGAGATGTTGCCGCCAATCCTGGCCCGGCTCTGGGCGTACGCAAGGCTCACGCGCATCCACCGCCCGATCGGCACATTCCTGCTTTTGTGGCCGACCCTGTGGGCGCTGTGGCTGGCCGGCGGCGGGCACCCCTCGCCGCTCCATTTCGTCGTGTTTGTCGTCGGCACCTTTCTCATGCGCTCGGCCGGCTGCGCGATGAACGACTTTGCCGATCGCAGTATCGATGCGCACGTGTGGCGCACCGAGGATCGCCCGCTCGCCCGCAAGGAGATACACGCCTGGGAGGCCGTGATGGTGTTCGCCGTGCTGTCCACGGCGGCGTTTTTCCTCGCCTGGCTTACGCTCGATCGCCTGGCGCTGATTCTCGCGATCCCGGGCGCCTTTCTGGCCGCCAGCTATCCTTTCGTGAAGCGCTACACGCATTTGCCGCAGCTGTATCTCGGCCTCGCTTTCGGCTGGGGTATCCCGATGGCGTTCGCGGCCGAAACGGGGACGGTGCCGAAGATCGCCTGGTTGCTGCTGATTGTGAATGTGCTCTGGGCGACGGTGTACGACACCATGTACGCGATGGCCGATCGGCCCGACGACCTGAAAATCGGGGTGAAATCCACGGCCATTCTGTTTGGCGAGCTGGACCGATTGATTATCGGCTTGCTCCAGTTGGCGGTGTTGCTCGGCCTGGCATTGGCGGGCCTGCAGTTGCAACTGGCCCCCGTGTTTTACTACGGGCTCGGCGCGGCGGCCTGTTTCGGGCTCTATGAACAGTGGCTGATCCGGGACCGGGACCCGCAGCGCTGCTTCCAGGCCTTCATGAACAACAACTGGTTCGGCGCGGCGGTGTTTGCCGGCATCATTTTGCAAACGACCTTTACATCCGTTTGACACGGATTCGGACGGGCGCGGGCGCCCCGGTCGCGATGCTGGTGTGGTAATGACTGGATGCCGAATCGCAACCAGTGCCGTCGCTCTTGCAGAGCCGTAGGGCGGAAAAGCGCAGCGCACCCGCCGATCCGGTTTGCGGGTTGTCAGGCGCGTGCCAGGGCGTACGCGTCGACTCGCCCGGCGCCGGCACGCTTGAGCGTGCGGGCGGCGGCTTCCGCGGTGCTGCCGGTGGTGATGACGTCGTCCACGATGGCGATGTGCGGGCCGGATGCGTGACGGCGGCATTCGAAAGCGTGACGCAGGTTGCGCCGCCGGGCGCTGCGATCGAGGCCGCTCTGCGCGGGCGTGGCCTGCACGCGCAGGAGCCGGTCGAAGGCCACCCTTGCATCCAGGAAGCGGCCGAGAACACGCGCGATTTCGCTCGATTGGTTGAACCCGCGTTCGGCAAGCCGCGCGCGGTGCAAGGGGACCGGAATCAACAGATCCGGTCGCGGCACTTGATGCAGGTCAAGGTACTCGCCGAGCGCCTGCGCAAGGATGCGGCCTGTGGCGAGGTCTGCATTGAATTTGAAACGCTGGATGAGTCGGTCCACGGGCCAGGCGTAGGCAAAAGCCGCATGCGCGGCATCAAAGGAGGGCGGGCTTCGTGTACAGGTGCCGCACAGCGCTCCCGGCATGTCCGGAAGGGGGCTTGCACAGCGTTGGCAGGCATGATCGTTCCAGGGAAGGTCGTGAAAGCAGGCACTGCACAGGTTGCCGTGCGCGCGCGCGCCGCAGTTGAGGCAACGCGTATCCATACTGGAACCCGCCAGCGGGGACAGGCGGTGGAATGGTTCCGTCAAGGTTCTTCGCAGGCCTCTCGGTTTGCCGGATTGGGGCGTATCGGGTAACATTTAAAGGGTCAAGCAGGAGATTTCAGTGGCCTCCGACGATTCTACCGTTACGCGAATTGTAGTTCAGCGCAACCAGTCCATCACCGGGCGGGGATTGGCCTTTTTCCTGGCCGTGGGGAGCATCCCCTCGCTGGTGTTTGTCGGGTTCGCCATTTTTGGCGGTTGGTGGCCGATTGTGGGATTCTGTCTCGGCGTGTTGCTCTTGCTTGCGGTGGCGCTGTACGTGGTACTGGTCGCTGCCAACGAGCGGGAAGTCATTACCGTGATGGCGCGCCACATAGTGGTCGAGTCCGGGCGCACCGGGCCGCGCATGCGGGTCAGGCTTGAGCGCTACTGGGCCCGTGTCGAGCCTTCCGATAACCCGTCGGCGGCCTTGACGCTGAGTTCCAGGGGCGTTGCCGTGGAAATCGCCGCGGCACTGTCGGCGCCCGAGCGCAAACTGCTTGCGCGCCGGCTTGCCTCCCTGATCGGGCCGCATGCCCGCAGCCAGGTTGCCGGCGTCGCCGGCAACCGGCTCGAATCGCCCAATACGGGGTGCTCCAGACCATGACCAGAAAGCTTGCCGTGCTGCCGATCCTGTGTGCCGCCTTGTTCGCCGCGCCGGCAGCCTGGGCGGATCTGCAGTTCAACATGCCGCGCGGCGTGACGCCGATCAGTCATCAGATCTACGACCTGCACATGTTCGCTTTCTGGATGATGGTGGGCCTGGGCGTCGTGGTATATGGCGGGTTGATGTGGACGGTGATTTTCCATCGCCGTTCACGGCGCAAAAAAGCCTCCCAGTTCCATGAAAACGCCAAGGTGGAGATCGTGTGGACCACCCTGCCGTTCCTGATTCTGGTGGCCCTGGCCATCCCGGCTTCCATCGTTTTGGTGAATACGCAGAACTTCCATAACTCCGACCTCAAGGTGCAGGTTACCGGCTATCAGTGGCTTTGGCAGTATGAATACCTCGACAAGAAGGCCGAACCGGTTTACGGGTTTTACAGCCGCCTGTCGCTGGCAAGCCTGAAACGCATGAGTATCGATCCACCCAAAAGCCCGTGGACGGATCCGCACTACCTTTGGGATGTCAATCATCCCATGATCGTGCCGGTGCACAAGAAGGTATTGTTGTTGATCACATCCGGCGACGTCATACACAGTTTCTGGGTCACGGAGTTTGGAGGACAGGTGGACGCCATCCCCGGGCGCATCACGCAGTGGTGGATCAACGTCCAGAAACCGGGCATCTACCGCGGCGTTTGCAACCAGATTTGCGGCGGCGGCCATGCCTACATGCCTGTCGTGGTGGTGGCCGTTCCGCAAGACGCGTTCTACCGTTGGCTCGCAGCCTCCAGGGCGGGCCGGACCAGCGGGCCACCCACAATGGCGCAGGCCAAGGCGCTGATGCATGGCAATGTACCGCTTGCATTGAATGGCGCAAGCAGCAGCGAGAAGAGATTGGCAAGTGAGGTGAAGAGCTGATGAGTACGGAAGCGACGACGGTTCACGGTCACGGGCCGGCACCTGGCATCATGCGGTGGATCACGACCACCAACCACAAGGATATCGGCACGCTGTATCTGACGTTTTCGTTCATCATGCTCTTCGTCGGCGGCGCCATGGCCATGGTCATCCGCTCGGAGTTGGCGCAGCCGGGGCTGCAGATAGTCAACCCCGATTTCTTCAATCAAATGATGACCCTCCACGGGCTCGTCATGATCTTCGGCGTGCTCATGCCCGCGCTTGTCGGTTTTGCCAACTGGCTGGTTCCAATGCAGGTGGGGGCGCCGGACATGGCCTTGCCGCGGCTCAACAACTGGAGTTTCTGGCTGCTGGTGGCCGGCATGTCGATGCTGCTTTCCACGCTCCTGATGCCCGGCGGAGCCATGGAAATGGGGTGGACGATGTACGCCCCGCAATCGCTGCAGACGCCATTTTCGTTCGCCTTCTCGATCTTCTCGATCCACCTGATGGGGATATCCTCGATTTTGGGGTCGATCAATATCATTGCGACCATTCTCAACCTGCGTGCGCCGGGAATGAAGCTCCTCAAGATGCCGCTTTTTTGCTGGTCCTGGTTCGTGACGGCTTTCCTGCTGATCGTGATCATGCCGGTGCTCGCCGGCGGCGTGACCATGCTGCTCTTCGACCGTTTCTTCGGAACCAGCTTCTTCGATGCTGCCGGCGGCGGCTCGCCGGTTCTTTTCCAGCATGTCTTCTGGTTTTTCGGCCACCCCGAAGTGTACGTGATGATCCTGCCCGCCTTCGGTATCATCTCCGAAATCATCCCCACCTTTTCGCGCAAGCCGATCTTCGGTTACACCGCGATGGTGTATGCACTGGCCTGCATTTCGTTCATATCCTTCGCGGTGTGGGCGCATCACATGTTCACCTCGGGCATGCCGACGGCCGCCAACCTGTTCTTCATGTATGCCTCCATGTTGATCGCCGTGCCGACCGGCATCAAGATTTTCAACTGGATCGCCACGATGTGGCGCGGCTCGCTCACCTTCGAGACGCCGATGTTGTTTGCGACCGGCTTCATCGTGACGTTTACCATCGGCGGCTTTACCGGCGTGATGATGGCGCTGGTGCCGGCCGATTTCCAGTACCACAACAGCTACTTTATCGTCGCTCATTTCCATTACGTATTGGCCGGCGGCACCCTGATGGCGCTCTTCGGCGGCATTTACTACTGGCTGCCCAAGTGGACCGGGCACATGTACCTGGAGCGGCTCGGGAAAACCCACTTCTGGCTGACCATCATTTCGCTGAACGTGCTGTTTTTCCCGCAGCATTTCCTCGGGCTCGCCGGCATGCCGCGGCGGGTGCCGGACTATGCGCTGCAGTTTACCGACTTCAATCTCATCTCGTCGATCGGCGCCTTCGTGTTCGGCGCATCGCAATTGCTGTTCCTGTATAACGTCGTGCGCACCGTGCATCGCGGCAAGCAGGCGACCGACAGGGTCTGGGAAGGCGCGCATGGCCTGGAGTGGACGGTGCCGTCACCCGCACCATATCATACTTTCCAGGAAGCGCCGGATGTCAAGTGAGCGGCCGACGAAAAAAGAGCGGAGACGGCGCAAATGGGTAATCGTCACGGCCATCGTGGCGGGCGCGGTTGCGCTGGCCTTTTATGCAAGCGCATACTTCATCGGCCCGTTTGTACACGGCGCGGGATATTGAATCAGCCCTGGACGGGGGAGTAAACCGAATGTCGAGCCATACCGGAGCACAACGCTACTTCATTCCCCACAACTCGCCGTGGTCGTTTGCCATCACGGTGGGGTTTTTCGCGCTTTTGTTCGGCACGGCGATGCTGCTCAGCGGAATGGAAAAATCGGGCCTGGCGATACTTTGTGCCGGCGCGGTGGTCATGATTGTCTGCATGGTGGGATGGTGGCGCCTGGTCATTCATGAGAGCGAGAGCAGAACCTACCGCGCGCTGGAAGACAGCAGCTTCCGGTGGGGCATGGTGTTTTTCATTTTCTCCGAGGTTTGCTTTTTCGGCGCGTTTTTCGGCGCGCTGTTTTACTCCCGCCTTTTCGTACTGCCGTTTCTTTCCGGCGCCAGCAACAACCTGTTTACCGAAGTGCTGCTGTGGCCCGGCTTCGTGGCCCAGTGGCCCTCCAACGGCCCCGGAAACCTTGGGGGCACTTTCGAGGGGATGACCCCCGGCGGCATTGCCGCGATGAATACCGCCCTGCTGTTCATCAGCGCGGTGACGGTCACGATCGCGCACTGGGGACTCAAGAATGGCCACCGCAACATCGTCAAGGTGTTTCTCGCGCTGACCTTTTTCCTGGGGTTCACCTTCGTCGTCTCCCAGGCGCATGAGTACATCCATGCCTACCAGCAATTGGGATTGACGCTTGGCTCGGGCATCTACGGCACGACGTTTTTCGTCCTCACCGGCTTCCACGGGACACATGTGACCATCGGCGCCATCGCGTTGCTGGTGATCTGGGTGCGGGTGATGCGCGGGCATTTCGACGAGCATCACCACTTCGGTTTCGAGGCCATTGCCTGGTATTGGCACTTCGTGGACGTGGTGTGGCTGGGCCTCTACCTATTCGTCTACTGGCTCTGAACGAAGAGCGAAAAGTCGCTCACTTCGTCCGCTGTAAAGAGTAAAGTCGGCCGGTTCGCGACCTGTAAAGGCTACATTGCGAAGCCGATGAGACACACCCATGAAAGTCTTGACGCTTTACTCTTGACAGCGCCGGAGGCGCGACTTTACGGCGAGCGGAGCGAGTGACTTTACTGCCTCAGGCATTGGGATGCAGGACGCCTGCGGCCCAGAGCACGAAGATGAGGACGAGGAGCAGCATCGAGAGGCCGACGCGCCAGCTGAGCGCCTTGACGGCACGCTTGGACTCGCCGCGGTCATGGGCGAGGAAAAACAGTGCCTGCGCAAGTGCAACCACGACGATCAGGAACAGGACGATGAGGATGATGTGGACGATCATGTGGCGTACAACATTCGCATACGCAAACGCTAGCACGTGAACTCGGGTACAGGCAAGTGGCGGTTGCGGTTGCCAACGGTGATGATGGTAGTATGCGTCGTCGCATTTTCCTGGCTCGCGGTTTGGCAGTACCACCGGGCGCAGGAGCGCGAGGCGCGGATTGCGGCGGTCGAAGCCGCGCGTGATGCGCCGCCGATATTGCTGATGGCGTCCACCCTGGACACGCTGCAACGCTATGCGCATTTATGGGTCAAAGGCCGGTACATCGGCACACGGCAGGTGCTGCTGATGGAGATGACCCGTCCGGGCGGTACGCAAGTGGGTTACGAGGTGTTGACGCCCTTGAAACTGGCCTCCGGGAAGCTGCTGCTGGTTAACCGCGGCTGGGTGCCGAAGGGCAGGGATGGCGCAATCCATGCCGACCTGTCCGTGCCGGAACAACCCGTACGCGCGGCAGGATTTCTCGCGCCGCTGCCGCGCCCGGGTTTGAATCTCGGCGGCAACCCGGCACAGGTCGAGGATTGGCCGGCGCGGTTGCTGTTTCCGACCTGGGAGGAACTGGATCGGCTCTACGGGCCGCATTTGCTGCATCGCATGATGTTGCTGGCGCCAGAGGCGAAACACGGTTTCGCCCGCGACTGGAAGATGCAGCCGCGTTACGGACCCCATCAGAATTACGGCTACATGGTGCAATGGATCGCCTTTGCCGTCATTGTATTCGGGTTGTGGCTGTGGTTCAGCATCCGAAACTTGCGTCGTCGGAGGAGAACATGAAGGAGACTTCGCGCAACAGGTTGCGCAAGGCGGTTCCGATCCTGATCGTCGTGGTGGCGCTGGTCCCCGTTGTTCTGGCGTTGCTGGTCTTCCGGCACCCTTCCTGGTTTGCGTTCGGGCACGGCAATCACGGCCGCCTCGTGCAGCCTGCGGCGGCCATTGAAGTACCCGCGTTGCCGCGGGTTTTTTCCAATACGCCTCTGTCTGACGGCTACTTTCAAGGCGAGTGGACGATGGTGATTGTGGGCAGTCCGTACTGTGACGCCACTTGCCGTGAAACGCTGTATGTGACACGCCAGATTCGTCTCGGCATGGGTCGTGACATTCGGCGTGTGCAGCGTTTGTATGTCGTACGCGGTGATCACCTCGAGGGTGCGCAACGTTTGCGTCTCGCCCATCCGGACCTCACGGTGGTGACGGCATCGGGCCAGGCAGGAGTTGATTTTGTGCGACAATTTACCTCCACGTCCGAGGGCGCCGCCATTTATCTTGTGGATCCGCGCGGGAGGCTGATGATGACTTATTCCTCCGAGGCCAAGCCGCTCGGGCTGATCAAGGACCTGCGCCACCTGTTGAAGACCAATACGCCATGAGCGACGACCTGCACAGCATCGCATTGAGCGCGCCGGGCTTCAGGCTGCGCGCGCGCAGCTACCTGGCGTTGTGCAAACTGAGGATCGTGGCGCTTATCGTCTTCACGGCGCTCATCGGGATGCTGCTTGCCGTGCCGGGTTGGCCGCCCATCGGCCTGGTTCTGGCCGCAACGCTCGGCGTTGCCCTCGCGTCCGCCTCGGCGGCGGCGATCAATCATGTCATCGACCATCACATCGACGAGCGCATGCGCCGCACCTGTTTTCGCCCGCTCCCCCTGGGGGCGCTGAGCGAGCGCAAGGCGCTGGCCTTCGCCGCCGTGCTGGGCGTCGCCTCGATGGCGGTGCTGACCCTGGCCGTCAACACGCTTACCGCGGTACTGACCTTTGGCGGGCTGATCGGCTATGCGGTCATCTACACCGCGCTGCTGAAGCATTTGACGCCGCAGAACATCGTGCTCGGCGGCGCAGCCGGTGCGGTGCCCCCGATTATCGGCTGGGCCGCCATGACGGGCACCGTCTCGCCTACGGCTTGCGCACTGTTTCTGATCGTCTTTGTGTGGACGCCGCCGCATTTTTGGCCGCTGGCCATTGCGCGGCGCGACGACTACGCCAGGGCCGGCGTACCCATGCTGCCGGTCACGCACGGCGTGGCGTTTACGCGCCTGCATGTCCTGTTCTACACGATCCTTCTCGTTCCCATTACCCTGCTGCCGTGGATGATCGGCACGAGTGGCTGGCTTTATTTCGCCGCGGCCCTGCTGCTGGGTGCGAACTTTCTCCGCCACGCCGTGGTTCTGTGGCGTGGGCGCGATCCCAACGCGGCGATGGCGACTTTCGGTTACTCCATCTGGTATCTCACGGCATTGTTTGCCGCGCTGCTCGTGGATCACTACTTGCTGCTCTTCATTGCGGGGGCGTAATGCACCTCGCGTCACGAGCCGGGGCCATTCACCGCAAAGATTGCAGACTACGCAGAGGCTGACAATTGTTTCCCTTGTGATCTTTGCGTCTTCTGCGGCGAGAACCGGCCTGGAGCGATGGCTCCGCACACGAAAGCGCCGCCCGGAGGCGGCGCTGCGCTGTCAGGGGAGTTGGCGGCGATCAGGCCATTGCGGCGCGCAGTTTCTTGATGGCGCCCGCTTCGATCTGGCGCACGCGCTCGGCGGAAACGCCGTACTCGTCGGCCAGTTCCTGCAAGGTCGCCTTGGATTCGTTCAGGCGCCGGCGCTGCAGGATCTCGCGGCTGCGCTTGTCCAGCCCGCGTAGCGACTCCTTGAGCTTGCGCTTGCCGGTGGCGGCCCAGTCCGCGGATTCGACCAGCTTGGCGGGATCGCTCTCTTCGGGGGCGGCGAGATAACCGGCCGGCGAAAAATGCCGCTCTTCTTCGGAGGTCGACTCCGGTTGCGGGTCGAAGCCGACATCCTGGCCCGCGAGGCGCGATTCCATCTCCACGACATCGCGCTCGGGCACCCCGAGATCCCTGGCCACGGCGCTGACTTCGTCGCGGGAAAACCAGCCGAGGCGTTTCTTGGAGGAACGCAGGTTGAAGAACAGCTTGCGCTGCGCCTTGGTCGTGGCGACCTTGACGATGCGCCAGTT
>JAKDMP010000214.1 GCA_030452225.1 Gammaproteobacteria bacterium | reverse complement strand
CGCGCACCACCGGTTGGAGCGCCCACGTCATCGAGCAGCGCGAGGACGGCAAGATCATCCGCCCGAGCGCCCATTACACCGGCCCGGAAGACCTGGAATTCGTCCCTCTCAAAAAACGCCCGTAGCTTATTGTCACCTCTCTCCCCCTTGCGCGAAGCGGAAGGGGGAGCCGGAGGGGGATTCTTTGGAGCGCCGGCTTCCAGCCGGCTCGGCCGGCAAGATGCCGGCGCTCCTGTCGCGAGCAAGCTCGCTCCCACGACATGAATGGAGAAAGAATGACTGATACCGATATCAAATCCGCCCGGCGCCCGGCGCCCGAGACGGTGCTAACCGACATTGCCGACTACGTCATCGGCTTTGAGGTGGACAGCGCCGAGGCGCTGGAGACGGCGCGTTACGACCTCATGGACACGCTGGCTTGCGGCATGATGGCCTTGAATTACCCCGCCTGCACCAAGCTGCTCGGCCCGGTCGTGCCGGGGGCGACGCTGAAAGGCGGTGCGCGTGTGCCAGGCACCAGCTTTGAGCTCGAACCCGTGCAGGCCGCCTTCAACATCGGCGCGATGATCCGCTGGCTGGACTTCAACGACACCTGGCTGGCGGCCGAATGGGGGCATCCCTCCGACAATCTCGGCGGCATTCTCGCCGTGGCCGATTACCTGTCGCGCAAGAATGTGGCCGAAGGCAAACCCGCGCTGACGATGCGCGAGGTGCTCGTCGCCATGATCAAGGCGCACGAAATCCAGGGCGTGATCGCACTGGAGAACTCCTTCAACCGGGTCGGTCTCGATCACGTGCTGCTGGTTCGTGTCGCAACCGCTGCGGTGGTCACGCACATGCTCGGTGGGTCGCGCGAGCAAATCATCGCCGCGCTGTCCCATGCCTTCGTCGATGGCGGTGCGCTCAGAACCTATCGTCACGCGCCGAACGCCGGTTCACGCAAGAGCTGGGCTGCGGGCGATGCGACTTCGCGTGGCGTTCGCCTTGCGCTCATCGCCAAGACCGGCGAGATGGGCTATCCCACTGCATTGTCGGCGAAAACCTGGGGCTTTTATGACGTGCTCTTTGGCGGCAAACCCTTCGAGTTTCAGCGCGATTACGGCAGCTACGTGATGGAAAACGTGCTGCTGAAGATTTCCTTCCCCGCCGAGTTCCATTCGCAGACCGCCGTCGAATGCGCCATGCAGCTGCACGACGAAGTCAAGGATCGTATCGACGACATTGAGCGCGTAGTCATTGAAACCCAGGAGCCGGGCGTTCGCATCATCGACAAAACCGGCCCGCTCGCCAATCCCGCCGACCGCGATCATTGCCTCCAGTACATGACGGCGGTACCGCTCATCTTCGGTCGCCTCACTGCCTCCGATTACGAGGACGACGTCGCCACCGATCCACGCATCGACGCACTGCGCGACAAAATGGAAGTGCGCGAAAACGAGCGCTTCACCAAGGACTACTACGAACCGTCCAAACGCTACATCGGCAACGCCGTGCAGCTGTTCTTCAAGGACGGCACGAAGAGCGAGCGCGTCGAAGTGGAGTTCCCGATCGGCCACCGCAAGCGCCGCGAAGAAGGCATCCCGGTGCTGGTGAAAAAGTTCGAGGACGCCATCGCCGCCCGCCTGCCGGGCGCGCAGTGTGACGCCCTCAAGCAACTCTGCGCCGATCAGCAAACCCTCGAATCGACTTCCGTCACCGACTTCATGGCCCACTGGGTCGTGTGATTGCTGAATTTCAAGAGGGCAGAAGTCGAAGGTATTGACAAAGATAGTATTATGTTATAACA
>JAKDMP010000114.1 GCA_030452225.1 Gammaproteobacteria bacterium | reverse complement strand
GATCGAGATGAATCTCGGAGTTGCCGGTGCCCTTGAACTCCTCGTAGATCACGTCGTCCATGCGCGAGCCGGTTTCGACCAGCGCGGTGGCGAGGATGGTGAGCGAGCCGCCCTCCTCGATGTTGCGCGCAGCGCCGAAAAAGCGCTTGGGCCGCTGCAGAGCGTTGGCGTCCACGCCGCCGGTGAGCACCTTGCCCGAGGACGGCACCACGGTGTTGTAGGCGCGCGCCAGGCGGGTGATCGAATCGAGCAGGATCACCACGTCGCGCTTGTGCTCGACGAGGCGCTTGGCCTTCTCGATCACCATCTCGGCGACCTGCACGTGGCGCGTCGCCGGTTCGTCGAAGGTCGAGGAAAGCACCTCGCCCTTCACCGAGCGCGCCATTTCGGTCACTTCCTCGGGGCGCTCGTCAATCAGGAGCACGATGAGCGCGGACTCGGGATGGTTGTGGGCGATCGAATGGGCGATGTTCTGCAGCATCATCGTCTTGCCGGCCTTGGGCGGCGAGACAATCAGCCCGCGCTGCCCCTTGCCGATGGGGGCGATGAGATCGATGATGCGGGCGGTGATGTCCTCGGTCGAGCCATTGCCGAGTTCGAGCGTAAAGCGTTCCTTGGGGAAAAGCGGCGTGAGGTTTTCGAACAGGATCTTGGTCTTCGCCGCCTCCGGCTTGTCCTGGTTGATCGTGTCCACCTTGAGAAGCGCGAAGTAACGCTCGTTGTTCTTCGGCGGACGAATGCGCCCGGATACCGTATCGCCGGTCCGAAGGTTGAAGCGCCGGATCTGGCTGTGGCTGACGTAAATGTCGTCGGCCCCGGCCTGGTAGGAAGCGTCCCCGGAACGCAGGAAGCCGTAACCGTCAGAAAGGATCTCCACCGTGCCGTCGCCGCCGATGCGCTGGCCGTTGCGCGCATGCGCCTTGAGGATCGCGAAGATCATCTCCTGCTTGCGCATGCGGGCCGCGCCTTCCAGGCCCACCGACTCGGCCAGCTCGGACAATTCGGTCGGACTCTTGCGCTTGAGTTCGGAGAGATTCAGGATGGGGCCGTCGGCCTGCGCCTCGTCTTCGTATTCGCTCTCGTCGATGTCTTCCATCATGTCGTCGGCTTCGACAACGGCAACATTCCCGTTCCCGTTGCCGTTCCCGTTGCGATTGTTGTTGCGCCGCCGCGAGCCGCCGCCGCGACGCCTGTAGGCATGACCGCTCAAAGGTTTGCTTCCAGGAAGGCGCTGAGCTGGGACTTGGACAGCGCGCCGACCTTCTGCGCCGCGACGCCGCCATCCTTGAACAGCATCAGCGTGGGAATGCTGCGAATGTTGTATTTGCGGGCACTTTCGCCATTCTCGTCGATGTTGAGTTTGAGCACCTTGACACGGCCATCGAATTCACCGGCCACCTCGTCCACCACCGGTGCAATCATCTTGCACGGGCCGCACCATTCGGCCCAGTAATCCACCAACACCGGTTTTTCGGACTTCAGAACCTCTGCCTCGAAATCGGCATCGGTCGTATGCGAGACATGCTGGCTCACCTTGGACACCTCCGTAATGAAATTTCCCTTCGCGGGACACAAAGAACAATTGAACAGGTCACAATGCGCAGAAGCGCCGATTACGGCACAATGGTTAGAATCGGACAGGATGCGCGTGGAACGTTTCCGGCATCTTTGGCGTGCTCCAGTCGGGCCGCCTGAATTCCTGTTGTGCATATTCTTATCCAATTCGAGCACGAATGCAAGCCCCCGGCTCGAAGCTTTTCCGGAGGTGCCGATGAGCCCGCAAACCCAGTCCCAGACCTTCAAGCAACTCGCGCTCGCCAAGCCGCTCCTCAAGGGGGTTTCCGAGGCCGGTTTCGAGCAGTTGACCGCCATCCAGGCGCACTGTCTGCCGGCCGCGCTGGCGGGCCGCGACGTGGCCGGCCAGGCGCAAACCGGCACCGGCAAGACCGCGGCCTTTCTGCTTGCGCTCTTCCAGCGCCTGCTGGAGCGGCCCGCACCCGAGGCGCGGCAGGCCACGCAACCGCGCGCATTCATCGTCGCGCCGACGCGCGAACTGGCCATCCAGATTCACCGCGATGCCTGTGAACTGGGCCGCCATTGCGGGCAGAAAATCGTCGTCGTGTACGGCGGCGCGGGCTACGAGCGGCAAAAAGAGAAGCTCGCCGCCGGCGTGGACGTGCTGATCGGTACGCCCGGTCGATTGATCGATTTTCACAAGCAGCATCTCTACGACCTGAAAATGGTCGAGGTCGCGGTACTCGACGAGGCCGACCGCATGTTCGATCTCGGTTTCATCCGCGACATCCGCTATCTGCTGCGCCGCCTGCCGCCGCCCGTAAAACGGCTGACCATGCTGTTTTCGGCGACGCTCTCCTGGCGTGTCATGGAACTGGCCCACGAACACATGCGCGCGCCGGAATTCGTCCGCATTGATCCCGAACAGGTCACCGCGGCCTCCGTGAAAGAGAAACTTTTCTTTCCCGCCATGGAAGAGAAGCCGGCGCTGCTGATCGGGCTGGTGCAGAAACTGCAACCGGAGCGCGCGATGATTTTCGTCAACACTCGCCGCACCGCCGAGCGACTGACTGCAACGCTCGTCGCCAACGATTTCAAGGCGCGCGCGCTTTCCGGCGACGTCCCGCAGAAAAAGCGGCTGACCACGCTTGCCGCGTTCGAAGGCGGCGACATCAATCTCCTCGTCACCACGGATGTGGCCTCGCGCGGCCTCCACATTCCCGCCGTAAGCCACGTATTCAACTACGATCTGCCGCAGGACGCCGAGGATTATGTCCACCGCATCGGTCGCACCGGCCGCGCCGGGGCGAGCGGCGAAGCCATCGGTTTTGCCTGCGAAACCCATGCCTTTTCGCTCCCCGACATCGAACGCTACATCGGCCACGAAATCCCGCGCGACTTCAACCACGCCGACCTGCTGGCCACCGGCATCAAGCGTGCCCCCGCCCGGCTTCCCGGGCACAAGGGCAAGGGCCACCCCCGGGGCCGGCGGCGCGACGGGAAAGACAATCGCAGGCAGCGAAATCCGCGCCGCAAGTAGCCACCCGCCCTGCGCCGCAAACCCCGCAGGCCGGGGTAGTCCGCACCCGGAAGACATCCCCCTCAATCCCCCTTCGCCGGCGAAGGGGGAATCAATGGGAAGCCGGCGCTCCCCATCCTGCCTGTTGTGGGAGCGAGCTGACGCCTGCAAGACATGGCCATTTCCTGAGCGGGGCCATTGACTTAGTGTAAAGAAAACACTATTATTAAGTGTAGTCAAGACACTTAGTCGATCTCGATGGCCACGATCAGCGCGGAAACGGACTATATCCAGCCGGCGGTCACCGCCGACACGGCGCTGTTTTCGGTGCGCGGCGGCGAACTCGTCGCCCTCACGGTGCGGCGCGAACGCGAGCCGTTCGCGGGCTGGTGGGCGCTGCCGGGCGACTACATCCGCGCCGAGGAAGCGCTCGACGATTGCGCGGCGCGCGCCCTTGCGGAGCAAACCGGGCTCGACGCCATCTACCTGGAGCAGCTCTACACCTTCGCCTCGCACTACCCCGGCCGTTGGGGGCGCGTGTTCAACGTCGCCTACTTCGCCCTCGTGCCTTTTGCCGCCGTCTCGCCCCGCAACGACGAGAACATTGCCTGGCAGGCCTTGTCGAGGTTGCCGCGTCTGGCCTTCAACCACGAAGACATCCTCGCCAGTGCACGCCGGCGCCTCGCCGCCAAGATCGAATATTCGGCCCTCGCGCTCGGCCTGTTGCCCGAGGTTTTCACGCTGGCCGAAGTACAGGCCGTGTACGAAGCCATCAAGGGCGAGCGGCTCGATAAACGCAACTTTCGCCGCGCCCTGCTCGCCCTCGATCAACTCGAAGTCACGGGCGAAAAACGCCAGAGCGGTGCACATCGCCCGGCGCGGCTGTATCGGCTGCGCGAACCGTCAAACCTCGGGATCATCGGCTGAAGGAGCCATCCATGTGCCTGACCGAACTCCTGCCGGGACGAGAGCGAATCGCCAGCTTCGACGTGGATCTGCAAAAGGGCTTCACGCCGCTGTGCCCGGACGAGCTGCCGGTCCCGGAGGGCGACCGGATTGAGGGCGAACTGAACGCCCTGGCCCGCCATGCGGCCCTGCGCGTAGGCTCCAAAGACGCGCACCCGGCCAACGCCAGCTGGGTGGCGGACGACAATCACCCGCCCCTCTCGCCCATTGAAGGCGACAACATGGATCTGCGCTGGCCCGTGCGTGCCGTGCCGGGCACACGCGGCTTTGAATTACTGGACGGCTTGCCCCACCCGTCCCGCTACGATTTTTTCGTCTGGAAAGGCGTCGAACCGGATATGCACCCCTACAACGCCTGCTTTCACGACTTTGCCAGGCGCCTGTCGACCGGTCTGGTCGAGTTCCTGCGGGCGCACGGGATCGAGGCGGTCATCGTTGGCGGGCTCGCCACCGACTACTGCGTCAAGAGCAATGTGCTCGAACTGCGTCGCGCCGGCTTTCGCGTGATCGTCAACGAGGCCGCCGAGCGCGGCGTGGCGCTCGACACGACGCGCGCCGCCCCGGACGAGTGCAGGGCGCCGGCGCCGAATTCATCGCCTCTGCCGAGGCCCTGTCAACCCTGAGTGGAGAGCCCGCATGATTATCCAGTCGCTGCTCGATACCGATTTGTACAAATTCACCATGATGCAGGCCGTGCTGCACCACTTCCCTTCGGCGCAGGCGGAATACCGCTTCATCTGCCGCACGCCGGAGGTGGATTTGCGTCCCTTGGCGCATGCCATTCACGCCGAGGTCGAGCAACTGGCCGCCCTCAGGCTGACCGATGCCGAACGCGGCTGGCTCGCCTCGCTGCCGTACTTCAGCGATGACTTTATCGAGCATCTGGCGGGGTTCCGCTTCGACCCGCACCAGGTGAGCGTGCGGCCCGGCAACGAGCAACTGGAAATCAGCGTGCGCGGCCCCTGGCAGGCGGCAATACTCTTCGAGGTGCCGTTGCTCGCCATCGTCAACGAAACCTGGTTCCGGGCCTGCGACGACCAGCCCGACTATTCCACCGCCCTCATGCGCCTCGACCTCAAGGCGGAACTCATGGCGCAGGCCGGTGCGGGCTTTTCCGTCACCGAGTTCGGCACCCGCAGGCGCTTTTCGCGGCCCTGGCACGAAGAAGCCCTGGACGGTCTCCGGCGGCTCGTCCCTCAGTCCATCGCCGGTACCAGCAACATGGATCTCGCCCGTCGTCTGAAACTCGCGCCGCAGGGCACGATGGCCCATGAATATCTGCAGGCCTGCCAGGTCCTCGCCCCCTCGATCGGCGAAGCGCAAGTCTTTGCGCTGAACACTTGGCTCGACGAGTACAAGGGCGAGCTCGGCACGGCGCTCACCGACACCTACGGGCTCGACGCCTTTCTCGCCGACTTCGACGAACGCCTCGCGCGTGCCTACACCGGCGTTCGCCACGATTCGGGCGACCCGTTCGCCTGGACCGAGCGCATGCTCGCCCACTACGCGCAACTGGGCATCGATCCGCGGGAGAAAACGCTCATCTACAGCAACAGCCTGACCGTACCCCAAGCCCTCGAGATTTTCGGGCGTTTCCACGGCCGGGCGCGCCTCGGTTTCGGCATCGGCACCAACCTTACCAACGACGTCGGCCTTGCGCCGCTCGATATCGTCATCAAGATGACGCATCTCAACGGCCATGCCGTGGCCAAGCTGTCTGACGAGCCCGGCAAGGAAGTATCCCCGGATCCCGAGTACCTCGACGATCTGCGCGATATCTACCGCCGCAAGATCGCCGTGTAAGCCGCAGGAGCAGCAGCTGATTCCTGCCAGTAAAGGAACCTCTGAACAATTCATTTTCCGTCATTCCCGCGTAGGCGGGAATCCAGCCAAATCAAAAAGATAGATTCCCGCTTTCGCGGGAATGACGAATTAATCAGAGGTTCCTGAAACCAATGCCCTCCGGGCGGGGTTACTTTTGTTTCGCCAAAAGTAACCAAAAGCATTGCGCCGACGAGCGCGGCCTACGCACCTGACGGCACTCCGGCTGCCCTGCGATGCTCGCCCGACACGGGCCGGGCGACAACTCGGCCTGCGGCCTCCAACACGTCGCCCTTTCCCCCGCGCCGGGCTGTGCTTCTCGGCGCGCCCAACGGCGCGGCAAGGAGTTGGACACAGACCCGCACAAGGCCAACGACCATTACGTACCTTAAACGTCTATCACAAAGCTTTACACACATCATCGTGTGAGCCTTTCGGGCAAAAAGTCCTTCAAGGCGGCAATATTTTCCACTGCGAAGCCCTCGGTGATATCCCGTGCCGGGCGGCTCCGGTCCGGCCGCGCGATGGCGACGGCTTGCAGGCCTGCGCGACGGGCGGCCGCAACCGCCGCGAGATTGTCGTCAATCAGCAGCCCCGCCAGCGGACAATCGGGTTCCAGTGCCGCCAGGCGCTCGTAGAAGATCGCCTCCTCCTTGGCGGCGCCCAAGTGGTGGGCACAGATCACGCCGTCCAACCAGGCCGCAAGCCCCGTAGCCCTCAGCTTCATCGCCAACACGACGGGATCGGCATTGGTCACCAGCACGCGCCGGTAATGCTCACCGGCCTGCTCAAGGAACTCGATGGCGCCAGGTTGCAGCACGATCGCCCTTGCCAGCCCTTCGGTCAGCGCCTCAAGATCCAGTCCGAACAGACTTGAAAGCCTCGGCAGCGAATACCAGGCCAGCGTGCCCTGGATCGCGGCCAATTCGGCAACCACATGCCGCCGGGCCTCCGCCAGGCTTGCCCCGGACAGATCCGCGAAACATTGCGGCAAAGTCTCGGTGAAAAAAAGGCGATCCAGGGCCAGGTCGGTCAGCGTGCCATCCATGTCGATGAACAGCGTGCTCACTCCATCGCCGGCCAAAGCGGCCTGTAAACTCCGATGTCTCATTCCGATATCATAGACGCATGAAAGCCCACCACTCGTCATCTGAGCTTGTCAATGGCCTGGACCGGCTCGTACGCAAGGCTGCAAAGGCAATCCTCGACATTTACGGCAAGAATGACTTTGCCGTCGACTACAAGAGCGATGCCTCCCCCCTGACCGAAGCGGACATGGAAAGCCACCGGATTCTGATGAAGGGGCTGAAGAATCTGCATCCGCAACTTCCCGTGCTGTCCGAGGAAAATGCATCGCATATCGCCACCGAAGCGCGCCAGGCATGGGACCGGTACTGGCTCGTCGATCCGCTCGATGGCACGCGCGAGTTCATC
>JAKDMP010000113.1 GCA_030452225.1 Gammaproteobacteria bacterium | reverse complement strand
GCCGGGCATCCTGCACCTGCCCGCCCAGCGCCGCGGCGGTATCGCGCGCGGCGCCCAGCAACAGGTCGAAGTCATGCCCGTTGTCGTCATCCGGCCGGTTGGTGAAAAAGAAGACCAACCCGCGCAGAGGCGCCGCTTCGGGCAGCGGGTGGAGTATGCCCGGCTCGAACAGGTTGGCGATGCTGTACAGGGTTTGTTTGCTCTCGCCGGCAAAGCGGTACATGCCCCTTCGATCCGGCTTGCAGCCAAGACGCGCAAGCAGGCGCTGGACGTTCTGTGCGGGCACGCCTTCGTCGGGAAGCCTTACCGCGAGTGCGCATATCTCCTCGGCGGGTGCGGGAGCCGGCGGCAGGGGTGTTTGCACAGACGTTTCGATTGCGTCTTCGGCGCTTGGCCGGAGGCGGTTGTCTTTTTGCTGCACCGGGCTTTCGTCATCCATGCCCAGGCAGGGTTCGGCTGCAGGCTTCGGCCACGAGGGAATGTGCTTCTCGTCGCCCGGCAGCCGCCATTCCGGTTCGATGCGCGGGCCGTCCTCCTCGCGGGTGCCGTGCGGCGGATGCCGGCGCATGTAGAAATACAGGCCCGCCAGGCAAGCTACGCCGAGAATAATCAGAATGATGCGCAAGGTCCACATGGCAGGATCGAATTCAACAATCTGGTTGGGGGCATACGCCTTGGTGCACCATCCGGTCAGCTCACGGCAAGACGTTCGGCCTCGTCCACATCCACTCCGACCAGGCGCGATACGCCCGGTTCCTGCATGGTGACGCCAATCAGTTGGTGGCACACCGCCATGGTGCGTCGATTGTGCGTGATCAGCACGAACTGGGTATTGGCGGACATGTCCTTGACGAGATCGCAGAAGCGATCCACGTTGGCATCGTCCATCGGTGCATCGACCTCGTCGAGCAGGCAGAAGGGCGCCGGATTCAGTTCGAAGATGGCAAACACAAGCGCCACGGCGACCAGCGCCTTCTCGCCGCCGGACAGCATCTGGATCGTGGCGTTTTTCTTGCCGGGCGGCCGTGCGGTAATGACGACGCCGGCATCCAGCAACTCCTCGCCGGTCAATACCAACTTGCCGGATCCGCCTCCAAAAAGGCGCTGGAACAATTCGTCGAGTCTCTGGTTTACGCGCTCGAAGGTTTCCTTGAAGCGTTCGCGCGTTTCACGGTCGATCTGTTTGATGGCTGCTTGCAGCGTTTCCATGGCCTCGGCGAGGTCGCCGCGCTGCTTCTTGAGATAGTCTTCTCGTTCGGCTTCTGCCGTGCATTCCTCGATGGCGGTCAGGTTAATTGCACCGAGGCGCTGGATACGTTGCGTCGTGGATTCCAGCCGGCGCTCCCACTCCTCGGGTTCTGCGCCCTCCTCGAGGGCTGCGAGCACCGCCTCGAGATCGACATCGAGCTCTTCGAGTTGCTCGACGATTCCCTCGCGCCGCGTTTTCAATTGCTGTGCAGTCAGGCGAGCAGCCTCGAGCCCTTCACGCAGTTCGGCTACCTGGTTGGAAACGGCGTGACGCCGGCGTTCCAGTTCGTTGACGCGCGCTTCCACGACACTGGCCGAGTCACGCGCTGCAGCCAGCTCTTCGTTCACACGGCGATGCTTGTCCAGCGACACGTTCAACTGCTTCTGCATGGCCTCGGCGGGATCGTCCATGTCGGCAAGACGGCCCTGCAGGCGCCCCCGCTCCACCGCCAGCGCCTCACGCTCCGCATGCAGCCGTTTCGTCGTGGTGGCAGCCGCACGCGCCTGAACGCGAGTCGATTCCAGTCTCAGGGCAAGGGCTTCCCGTTCACGGTGCAGCGTTTCGAAATGTTCGCGCGCTTCAAAGGCCTGCCGGCCGGCTTGCGCCAAAGACTCGTCGAGCGGTGCGCACTCCGCCTCCAATTGTCTGCAGGCTTTTTCGGCCTCACGCGCATCGGAATGCCGGCGATCGCCCTCCTCGCGCGCTGCGGCAACCTGTTCGGCCAGATCGTCGATTTCGGCCGCCAACGCCTCCATGCGCTCCCGCGCACCGGTTTCGCGGCTGTTGGCCTCGGCTTCGCGGGTCAGCCCTTCGGCCAGCCGGTCGCGCGATTCGCGCGCCGCATTGCGGGTCTCGGCATGATGGGCCTCGACGGATTGCAGGGTTTGCTCGGCCGCGCGCAGCCGGCTCCCGGATTGTTCGATAGCCCGCACCAATTGTTCGCGCTGCGCTTCGAGCCGGCGCTGTTCGCGTTCGCGTTCCAGTACGCCCCGTTCGGTATCCTTCGCCCGCAGCATGCGCAGCCAGTGCCTGCCGCACCACAAGCCGTCACGCATGATCAACGATTCGTCCGCGAGAAGCTGCTCGCGCTGCCTCAGCATCTCATCCAGGCTGTCGCAGGTACGCACTTTGTTCAAAAGCGCATTCAGGACCGGGAACGGCGCCAGCACCCGTTTGGCAAGGGTGCCGGGGGAGGCGTCGGTCATCGCACCGCGTTCCACGAAACCCAGGCTGCCGGCCTGCAGTTCATTCATGGCAATGGCGAGCCCATCCGCCGCCGAGTCGATTTCGAGGCTCTCGAGCCAGTCCCCCAGCACGAACTCCACGGCATTCTCCCAGCCTTCCTCGATATTCAGAGCTGCCGCCAGGGGATCGGCCCGGTCGAGGCGGTGTGCTTTCAACCAGCGATTGGCTTCCTCGCCGCCATGACTGGCTTGCGCCAGTGTGCGCAACGAGTCAAGCCGGCCATCCACGCTCGCCAGCGCACGGCGCTGATCGCCCAGCTCCTCGGCGGCTTGACGCAATGCCGCGCGCGCTGTCTCCACCTTGCCTTCGGCTACGCTCACGCCCTGTTCCGCTTCGGCAACCTGCGCGCGCAACCGGGTGGCTTGCGCCCGCGCCGTAGCGCCCGTCAAGGCACAGGATTTTTCCTCCAGTCCGCGGCGTTCTTCGTGCATGCGCTCGCCACGCCGGGCCAGGTTGTGCTGTCGCTCTGCCGCGGCTTCCATACCGGACTCGGCCACGGCCAGGCGGCGTTGCGCCTCACTCAGCTTTTCGCGCACCTGCGATTCGTGTTCACGTTTTTCGGCCGCGATGCGCTCGGCTTCGTCACGGAGCTCGCCGGCCCCGGCAGCCTGCGTTTCCGCTTTTTCCAAAGCCGGCTGCAAGCGTTCGACTTCGCGCTGCAAGGCCGCCTCGCTCTCTTCATCGCTTTTTGCCTGGCGCTCGATTTCGGCGAGCCGCGCCGAGATGGCCCCCAGCCGTTCGCTGTGAAGTTCGTGTTCGCGCCGGGCCCCGGCCATGTTTTCCTCCAGGCGTGCAATCTCCGTCTGCAAATCGAAATAGCGCTGCTGAATGCGATTCGTCGCGGCCAGGGCCTCGTCGTGTTCCCCACGGGCGGCGGCGAGATCACGCTCGATTTCGCGCTCGCGGGTTACTTCGCGTTCGACCTCCAGGCCGCGCTCCCGGGCATTTTTCTCGCTGTCGCCGAAATCCGCGTCCAGTACCCGGATACGCAAGGCCAGAAGCTCGGCACGCAGGCGCCTTTCTTCGGACTTGTATTCGCGGTACCGTTCCGCGGCACGCGCCTGGCGCCGCAAATGCGCGAGCCGCTTGTCGACTTCCTCGAGAACATCATCCACGCGTTCGAGGTTTTCACGCGTGTGGCGCATGCGGTTTTCGGTCTCGCGCCGCCGCTCCTTGTAGCGCGAGATGCCCGCGGCCTCTTCGAGAAATTCGCGCAGCTCCTCGGGGCGGGACTCCACCAGGCGGCTGATCGTCCCTTGCTCGATGATGGCATAGCTGCGCGGCCCCAGGCCGGTACCCAGGAAAACATCGGCAATATCGCGGCGTCGGCAGCGCGTGCCGTTCAGAAAATAGTTCGATACGCCTTCCCGATCCACGCTGCGGCGTATGGCGATCTCGCGCCAGCCGGCGTATTCCCCGCCAAGCCGCCCGTCGCTGTTGTCGAAAACCATGTCCACCACGGCACTCGCCAGCGGTTGGCGGCCGCCCGATCCGTTGAAGATCACATCGGCAATCCGGCCCCCGCGCAGCTGCTTGGCCGAACTTTCCCCCATGACCCAGCGGACGGCATCGATGATGTTCGATTTGCCGGAGCCATTCGGTCCGGCCACGCCCACCAACGCGCTCGGGAACTCCACGGCCGTGGGATCCACGAAGGACTTGAAGCCAGCCAGCTTGATTTTGTTGAGCCGCATCGGCCGTCGGACGAATAAACAGGCGTTAGTGTAAATTATTCGTTGCGTTTGCCGCGGCCGCCGGAATGCCAAGCAGTCCCTCGAAAAACCTGGAAACCTTCCCCAATCCACGGCAGGGGCGGGAATACACCATCCGCATGAACATGCCGGAATTCACCTGCCTGTGCCCACTTACCGGGCAGCCCGATTTTGCGCGCATGCAGCTCGAATACGTGCCGGACGAGCGCTGCGTGGAGCTGAAAAGCCTCAAGCTCTACCTTTGGTCTTTTCGCGACGAAGGCGCCTTTCACGAGGCCGTGACCAACCGCATCGCCGAAGACCTGATCCAGGCGCTCAGCCCCCGTTTTCTGCGCCTTACGGCCCGCTTCAATGTCCGTGGCGGCATCGACACCGATGTCGTCGTGGAACACCGCGCCGCAGGCTGGACGCCGCCGACGCCGGTGGGTCTGCCGTGAACGAGGGCTTCGTCCCCGGTTTCTTTGCCGGAATCCAGGCACTGGTCACCGGTTGCGGCCTGCTGGCCGAGCCCGGCATGCGCCGCTATGCCATCCTGCCGCTCATTCTCTCGGTGCTGGCGTTCGTGGTACTGGTCGTGCTGGCGGTGTTTTTCTTCGGCGACCTGGCCGGTTGGGTCCGGGACCAGTTGCCGGGCTGGCTTTTGTGGACGGTGTGGCTGCTGTGGATCGCGCTGGCCGCGGCCTTCGTTTTCGGTTTCTATTTCACCTTCACGATGATGGTCGGCCTGGTGGGACTGCCGATTTTCATGCTGCTCGCCAACGAGGTGGAGAGGCGCATGACCGGCCGTCTGCCCGAATCCCACCGCGGAGTGCTGTATCTCACCTGGATCGGCTTCTGGCGCCAGTTTCCCAGGTTCCTGTACCTGGGAATATGGCTTGCAGTCATACTCGTGGCCACACTGGTTTTATTCTTCATTCCGCTGGTCAATTTCCTGATAGCGCCCATGTGGTTCCTGTTCGGTTCCTGGGCGTTCTCGGTCATGATGAGCGATTTCCCCCTGGGCGCGCGCGACCTTGCCTGGCCCGAACAGCGGGCGTTGATCAAGCGCTACCGCGGGCGCGTTCTGGGGCTGGGCGTTGCCTCCGGGGCCATGGCGCTGATCCCCGTTCTGAACCTGATTCTGCTGGCCGCGGCCACTGCGGGTGTCACGGTTGCCTGGATCGAGGTGCTGGAAGAGTGACCCGACTTGCACTTGCTTTGCACTTTGGTTATAAATGCCCGGTTCTGACCGATGCTCCGATCAGCGGGGGTGAATTGCCATGAAGAAGACGGCACGCAAAAAAACCGGAACGAAAAAGCCGCACCGCACGACGGCACGGAAAAAGGCGGCGGCAAGGAAACCCGCCTCGGCCGGAAGGAAAAAGACCGTGACGAAAAAAGCCGCATCGCGCAAAACCACCACGGGCGGCAAGACCCCGACGCGCAAAAAGAAAACGGCCAAAAAGGCGAGCACCCGCAAGAGCGGAACCGCAAAGCGTGCTGCTGCCCGCAAGACGGCGGCAAGGAAATCGACCGCAAGGAAGCGTTCGACATCCGGAAAAACCGCCGCCCGCAAGGCCGGCACCCGCAAGGCAGCAACCAGGAAAAAGGTAACCAGGACGAAAGTGACGACTCGCAACAGCACCCGGAAGAAAGCCGCGCCCAGGCGCACCGCGCCGGCACGCAAAACGGTCACCCCGCAAGGACGCAAACCGCGAACGGGATACGCCACCATCGCCGGGATTCCGCCCTACAAGCTCAAGCGCGGCGAAGCCTACATGAATGAGGCACAGCGAGAGCACTTTGCGCGCCTGCTCGAGGCATGGAAACAACAGTTGATGGAAGAAGTCGACCGCACGGTTCACCACATGCAGGACGATGCCAGCAATTTTCCCGATCCCAACGATCGTGCGAGCCAGGAGTCGGAGTTCAGTCTGGAACTGCGAACCCGCGACCGGGAGCGCAAACTGCTGCGCAAGATCGAGAAAACCGCCAAGAACCTCGAGATCGGTGAATATGGCTGGTGCGAAGCCTGCGGCGCCGAAATCGGCATTCGCCGCCTGGAGGCACGGCCCACGGCCACGCTGTGCATCGATTGCAAGACGCTGGACGAATTGCGCGAGCGCCAGACCGGCAAGTAATCCGGTTGCGGGAATCCGGGTTCTCGGGGCGCAGGTCTTGCAGTCAGCCGCAGTAGTATCATCAACCGCCGAGATCGCGGCGCTCGCACGCATTTTCCGGGGGTACAAACTACGCCCGCGAACGCATGAGCCCGGTTGCCGGTTCCGGCTGCATTACATCCGCTCACCGCTCCCGTATGAAGCGGCTTGATGACGCATGAGGAAACCGGACATGCTTTGCGCTCCCCGCGCCCTGTGCGCTACATTCTCCCGAACTCCTGCTTGAGAGCAACGGCCCCGGCCGGGGTACATGAACGCAGCAACCCCACAACCATCGGTTCGCGGCAGATTTGCGCCGACCCCCTCGGGGCCGCTCCACTTCGGCTCGTTGGTGGCAGCATTCGCCAGCGCGCTGGATGCGCGTTCGCGCGGCGGCGAATGGCTGCTGCGCATCGACGATGTGGACCGCGCACGCAGGGTATCGGGCGCCGCGGAAGCCATTCTTGACGACCTCGAGGCGTACGGCTTCGTCCGGGACGGTGCCGTGCGCCGCCAGGGAGATCGAAGCGCGCGGTATCGCCGTGCGGTCGACACACTCCTTGCCCGGGGTCGGGCTTTTCCCTGCGCCTGCAGCCGCCGCGAGGTCGCGCATGGCTCGCAGGACGGACGCTATCCGGGCCGCTGTCGAAACGGAGTGCCGCAGGGGAAGACCGCCCGCTCGGTGCGCCTGCTGGCCGCCGATGAAACCATCGAGTTCGACGACCGCTTCGCCGGGCACATCGAACAGAACCTGGCGGGCGAAGTCGGCGACTTTGTCCTGTGGCGTGCCGACGGCATCGCGTCCTATCACCTCGCCACCGTGCTCGACGATGCCGAGGACGGCATCACGCACGTGGTGCGCGGGGCCGATCTGCTCGCTTCCACGCCCCGGCAAATTTGTCTCCAGCGGCTGCTCGGTCTGCCCACTCCCACGTACGCCCACGTACCGCTGGTTC
>JAKDMP010000112.1 GCA_030452225.1 Gammaproteobacteria bacterium | reverse complement strand
CCGCAAGATCGTAGCGATAGCGGTTGGGACGCCGCGTGCGGCGTCGCCAGCGGCGTCCGACGAAGCGCTGGAACGCTTGCGCAAAGACCTCTCTTTCCGATTCCGGCAGGCGCGCCCGGGGAACCAGAGCGAGGCGTCCGACATGCCAATTCCCGCCGTTGCGCAACTCGATCCGCAGGATCGGCGCGGGGAAGCGTTCGAACAGTCGGCGGCACAGTTCATCGAATTCCGGGCGCGAGCTGAATCCGAAATAGCTGTGCAATACCAGGCGATGGGTGTCGGGCGGATCGTGCGAGGAACCTGCCGCCGGCGCCGGCAGGTTCTGGATCGCGAGGCCGTAGAGCGTCTTGCGCGAAAGATCCTCGATCGTACGCACGCTCGGGATCACGCGTTGCGAGCGCGCTTCGGCCAGCAGCGAGCAATAGTAGCCGGCGGAAAGGTAGCGGTAACTCGGCGCGAGATTGACGACGAGCTGTCCACGCGCATCCACGCGTTCGCGCTGCGTCAGATAATCGTCCGGCGAGAGCCGCGGGAGGGCGGGCCAGGCGGCGCAGGCATGCTCCGGCAGTTCGGTTACGATCAGCGTTTCGGTCATGGCCCGTGACTCCAGCCGCTTGCAGCCCGCAACGGTGCATGCGGAAGTGGTTTTTCGAATCGCAGTGCGCGGCCGTGCTCAGGGTAGTAGTCGTCGACCTCGGCGAACATTCTGTATCCGCAGCGCCGGTACAGTGCAATAGCCTTCGCGTTGCGGTCATGAACTTCGAGTCGCATGTCCCGGCAGCGCCGGGCGTTCGATTCGGCTTCGGCCGCCGCGAGGAGGGCAGTGCCCGCACCGCGTCCGCGGGCATGGGCATCAACGGCGATGGAATAGATGCGCGCATGCAAGTGCGCGCGGCTGAAGAGCACGCATACATAACCACGCACGCAGCCCTCGTTTTCCGCGACCAGCGTGCATGCGTTGGCGTGAAGCAACAGGTAGCGGAATCGCCGCCTGTTCAGACGATCCTGCGCAAATGCACCGGTCTCAAGCGTGAGCAGAGCATCCAGATCGCCTTGGCGAGCGGCGCGTATATGTACCTGGATGGGTTCCCTGGCAAGCTGCTCGGACATCGGGATATCGTGTCGGTGATGCCCTTATTGTAGAGCGGAGCCGACGCATTCCCGGGTGCCGATCGTGGTTTGCGTAGCGGCGATCCACGCACTGCGGCCGCCCGCTCCGCGCTGCCGCGAAGCTGGTGCCGGCGGGCCGAAGCCCGCCGGCCCAGGTGGCTTTAGTCGGACCCTCCGAGACCGAGCGCCGCAACCGTTGCCTGGTTGGGGAAGCCGGTCACGTCCAGCCCGCTTTCCTTCTGGAAGATTTTCACGGCGGCACGCGTCGCATCGTTCCAGTGCCCGGTAGCCGCGATGTTGGCGCCGTGGGCGATGAGCGCCTTCTGGACGCTGTGCATCTTCTGCGACGTCCAGTCGCGGTAGCCCGCCATTTGTTGGTTGGCCTGTTGCATCGACGGCTGCGAACCGGAAGTGGTTCCGGCCGCAAAGGCCAGAGGTGCACAGACGAGTGCGAGTGACAGGGCGCAGGCGCCCCAGAACATTCTACTTTTCATTGCTGACTCCCTTGTATTGGAATGTTGTTTGTATTGCCGCATTGTGTCACGGCAGGCCCAGCCTACAACAACACCGTGGTGTTTTGCAAGGACAGGCTGAATTGCAGCCGACGCAGTACACTAGCCGGACTTCGTTCGATGCCGGCTCGCTCGTGCTCGTGAATAGTGCAGGTTAACCGCCTTGGCGCCACCGAACGCCGCACGGCCGGCGCACTGGCGGGCGTGTTCGGGCTGCGCATGTTCGGGCTGTTTCTGCTGTACCCGATTCTCGCCCCCTACGCGCGCGAACTGCCGGGCGCAACGCCGTTTCTGATCGGGCTCGCGATCGGTATCTACGGTCTCACCCAGGCGATGCTGCAGCTTCCATTCGGCCTCGCTTCGGACCGTATCGGCCGCAAGCCGCTGATCACCCTGGGGCTGGTGCTGTTCGTGGCCGGCAGCGTCGTCGCCGCGCTGTCCCATGGTATCGGCGGCATCATCATCGGCCGGGCGGTGCAGGGCACGGGCGCCGTGGGCGCGGTCATCCTTGCCTTGACCGCGGACCTGACGCGGGTCGAGCAGCGCTCCAAGGCGATCGGCATTATCGGCATCGGCATCGGGCTTGCATTCGGGCTGGCCGTGATCGCGGGTCCGACGGTGAACGCCTGGACGGGTCTTTCCGGCATCTTCTGGTTGACGGCGGCGCTGGGCCTGGCCGGCGTGGCGATTCTTTGGACCCTGGTGCCGACACCGATCGTGTCGCGCCGCCACCGCGAGACCGAGGCGATTCCAGCCTTGATCCTCAACGTCTTGCGCGATGCGCGGTTGTGGCGCCTGTACGGGTCCATTTTCGCACTGCATGTCATGCTGGCCGCGCTCTTCCTGGTGATCCCGCTGCTGCTGCAACGCTTGCTGGGCGGGGGGACCCGGGATCAATGGATGTTTTATCTCCCGGTGTTTCTGGCCGGTCTGGCGTTGATGATGCCGCTGGTGATATACGCAGAAGGGCGCGGGCGGCTGAAACCGGTGGCCTGCGCGGCGATCCTGACGCTGGCCGCGGCCGCGCTGACCCTGGCCTTTTTGCCATCGAGCCTGGTTGCGCTGGGTATCGTTCTCGCCGCCTTCTTCGGGGCGTTCACGCTGATGGAGGCTTTGTTGCCATCGCTGGTGTCGCGGCTGGCCCGCCCGGATGCCAAGGGTACGGCGCTGGGCGTTTATTCCACTTCGCAGTTCCTCGGCATCTTTGTCGGCGGCGCGCTGGGCGGCGGGCTGCAGGGCGCGTTCGGTATTGCGGGGCTGTGCGTGTTCGTGGCCGTCGTCGGCGTGTTGTGGCTGCCGCTGTTTGCAACGCTCAAGCCGCCGCGCAAATTGGCGAGCCGCATGATGGCGGTGCAGGTGGGCAATGAAAACGAGGCGCGCGGCCTGGCGGGACGGCTGCAGGCCGTGGCGGGCGTCGAGGAGGCAGTCGTTTTCGCCGAAGAGGGAGCGGCCAGTCTCAGGATCGATCCGGATCGGCTCGACGAAGCCGCTCTGCGGCAGGTTTTGGAGCCGCACCGGTCATGACCCGGGGCGCATTGGTACAATTGGCGTTCCTTTCCAAAAAACAGGGACGATACCCATGGCAACAAGGGGCATAAACAAGGCAATCCTGATCGGCAACCTGGGGGCGGATCCGGAGATGCGCTACACCCAGGGGGGGACGGCAGTGGCGAATCTGCGGATTGCGACCAACGAGCAGTGGCGTGACAAAGACAGCGGCGAGAAGCAGGAGCGAACCGAATGGCACCGGGTGGTGCTGTTTGGAAAGCTCGGTGAAATCGCGGGCGAGTACCTGAAGAAGGGCTCGCAGGTCTATCTCGAAGGGCGCATCCAGACGCGCAAATGGCAGGGGCAGGACGGGCAGGATCACTACACCACCGAGATCGTGGCCAACCAGATGCAGATGCTCGGCGGGCGCGGCGGCCCGGGACAGGATACGGGCGCTGCGGATACCTCGCGGAATCAGCCGGTGCCCGACGCGAACTCCGGGGCGCTGGAAGACGACGATATCCCTTTCTAGCGCAACCAGGAAGCTCCAACAGATGAGTCGAACCGGCAATACGTCCGCGCGTGCGGATATGGATCATGTGAAGGAACTCTATGCGGCGCCCGAGCAGGCGGCAAAGCTGAAAAGTCTTGCCGGCAAGTCGCCGGAGTGGGCGCTCACGCTGCGCCAGCTTTGCGATCTGGAGTTGTTGATGAGCGGCGGCTTCTCGCCGCTCGACGGGTTCATGACGCGCGTCGATTACGACGGCGTCGTGCGCGCGATGCGCCTCGCCTCCGGGGCGCTGTGGCCGATGCCGATCACCCTCGATGTATCGCGCACATTCGCCCGGGGTCTGTCCACCGGCGACCGGGTAGCCTTGCGGGATGAAGAGGGCGTCGCTTTGGCGATCCTCGATGTCGAGGACATCTGGGAGCCGGACAAGTCCGTGGAAGCCGAGGGCGTATTCGGCTTCGACGACACGGCGCATCCCTCGGTGCGCTACCTTCATGAGCAGGTCGGGCCCGTGTACGTCGGCGGCCGAGTCACCGGCCTGGAAGCGCCTGTGCATTACGACTTCAAGCATTTGCGCCTGACGCCGAACGAGTTGCGCGAGCGCTTCGAAAAACACGGCTGGAAGCGGATCGTCGCCTTCCAGACCCGCAACCCCATGCACCGCGCGCACATGGAACTGACCTTCCGAGCGGCGCGCGAACAGGAGGCGAACCTCCTGATCCAGCCGAGCGTGGGCATGACCAAGCCGGGCGATATCGATCACTTCACCCGCGTGCGCTGCTACGAGCACCTGATCCAGCATTATCCCGAGCGCACCACCATGCTCTCCCTGCTGCCGCTGGCGATGCGCATGGGCGGGCCGCGCGAAGCGCTGTGGCACGCGATGATCCGGCGCAATCACGGCGCCACGCATTTCATCGTCGGGCGCGATCATGCCGGCCCCGGAAAGCGCTCGGACGGCGAGCCCTTTTACGGCCCGTACGAAGCGCAGGACCTGGTGGCGAAGCATGCCGGGGAGATCGGCATCGAAATGGTGCCGTTCAAGATGATGCTTTACGTCAAGGAGCGTGCCGAGTACGCGCCGGAAAACGAGATCGCGGAAGGCGAAAACGTCCTCAATATTTCCGGCACCGAATTTCGTCGGCGTCTGGCCGGTGGACTCGAGATCCCGGAGTGGTTTTCCTTTCCCGAGGTCGTGGCGGAACTGCGGCGCACCCATCCGCCGCTCCATCGGCGCGGCTTCACCGTATTCTTTACCGGGCTTTCCGGCTCCGGAAAATCCACCATTGCCAATGCGCTGATGGTGAAACTGCTCGAACTCGGCGGGCGCCGCGTGACCTTGCTCGATGGCGACCTCGTGCGCAAGCATTTGTCGAGCGAGCTTGGTTTCTCGAAAGAGGACCGCGATACCAACATTCGCCGCATCGGGTACGTCGCGAGCGAAATCACCAAGCATCGCGGCATTGCCCTGTGTGCGCCGATTGCGCCCTATCGTGAAATCCGGCGCGTCGTGCGCGAGATGATCGAGGCGACCGGCGGCGGCTTCATCGAGGTGCACGTGGCCACGCCCCTCGAAGTCTGTGAAGAGCGCGACCGAAAGGGGCTGTATGCGCGGGCCCGCGCCGGCGAGATCCGGGAATTCACCGGCGTGAGCGACCCCTACGAAGCGCCCGAACAGGCCGAGATCGTGATCGATACCCGGGATAACTCTCCCGACGAGGCTGCGCAGAAGATCATGCTGAAGCTGGAGAACCTGGGGTATATCGCCTGATGAAACTGCTGGTCACGGGCGGGGCCGGGTACATCGGGTCACACGTCACCCTGCAGCTCGTCGAGGCCGGCCACGAAGTTGTCGTTTTGGACAACCTGTCCACCGGCCGGGCCCACGCGGTCATCGGTGCCGAGCTGGTGGTGGGGGATCTCGCCGACGGCGCGCTCCTCGATGCGCTGTTCGCGCGCCATGACTTCGATGCGGTGCTGCACTTCGCGGCGAGCATCGTGGTGCCCGAGTCGGTGGCCGATCCGCTCAAGTATTATGTCAACAACACGGCAAACACGCTCAATCTTCTGCAGCGGGTCGAAACGCACAAGACGCCGCATGTCGTGTTTTCTTCCACCGCGGCGGTGTATGGCATGCCCGATGTCGAGCAAGTGCAGGAAACGACGCCGCTTGCGCCGATCAACCCCTACGGCGCCTCCAAGGCGATGGACGAGCGCATCCTCGACGATTTGGCCAGCGCCCGCGCGGACTTCCATTACGTGGCGTTGCGCTATTTCAACGTAGCCGGCGCCGATCCCGGCGCGCGCATCGGCCAGGAGACGCCCGCGGCGACGCATCTGATCAAGGTGGCCTGCCAGGCCGCACTCGGCGAGCGTGACGGCATGGAGATTTTCGGCACCGATTACCCGACGCCGGACGGCACTTGCGTACGGGATTACATTCATGTGCACGACTTGGCGCGCGCGCACGTTGATGCGCTGGATTACCTCGCCGGCGGCGGTGCGAATACGATTCTCAACTGCGGCTACGGGCGCGGCGCAAGCGTGCGCGAGGTGCTCGATGCGGTGCGCCGGGCAAGCGGAGTGGAATTTCCGGTCCGCGAAACGCGGCGCCGGCCCGGCGATCCACCGCGGCTCATTGCCGCCAACGCCTGTGTCCGGGAGACCCTCGGCTGGCAGCCCCGCCTCGACGATCTCGATACCATCGTTGCGCATGCCTGGGCCTGGGAACAAAAAATCGCCCTCGGCGGGCAGTAAGCGGCAGGAGCGCGCCTCCGGATCCAGTCCGGGGCAGGGCCATGCGCGTGACCGGGAGCGCCACCATCCAGCCGGTAATTGCGAGCAAGCTCGCTCCCACCAGGATCTGCGCGTCATTGGGGACAAACTTGCTCCCATGGGGGGCCCTGTCGGCAATCGCGGGCAAGCTTGCTCCCGCAATCTCTGTGCCGAACCGGCCGGTGCTTTCTCCCTCGCCCCGCTTGCGCGAGGAGGCCCGGGGGAGGGTGCGCCGGCGGCGTCCGGCCGCTACGTGCCGGTTGCCGGCGACGGCCCCCTCTTGCATTGAACGCAGCGTTTCGGCATGCTTGAATCGTGACCGCGAATGGAGCCGCAGAATGGCGAAAATATGGGTTTTGGTGGGAGACGAAAACAGCGCGCGCATGTTCCTGACCGACAGGGCGGCTCCACTGGTCGAAAAGGAAGCGCACACGGCCGCGAACGCGGCGGACAAGACCGGGAAGCAGACCAATACCAGCGACTCCGATCATGTGATCCACGCCATGGACGGCGGCCGCGATCCACGCGCCGAGGACGAGCGGCGTTTTGCCCGCGTACTGGCCGACCGGCTCCGCGAAGCACGGCTGTCGGGCAGCTACGAGCGCCTGTTTCTGGTAGCGCCTCCCGCCTTTCTCGGGGCCCTGCGCCCGTTGCTCGATGCGGGCACCCGCGACGCCGTGGTGGGGGAGATGCCCAAGAACCTGGCCCAACTCAAGGCCGACAGTATCCGCACACATCTG
Organism: Gammaproteobacteria bacterium; assembly: GCA_030452225.1. Classification (GTDB taxonomy): domain Bacteria; phylum Pseudomonadota; class Gammaproteobacteria; order JAKDMP01; family JAKDMP01; genus JAKDMP01. The sequence continues at coordinate 180 of JAKDMP010000112.1, read as the reverse complement.
CCCGAATTGCTGTAGCGGACCGCTAGCCTGTATTATTCACGAGGCCGACTGGCGCTACACTGCAAGTTGCTGAATAGGTTGAAGAATTGGGCATGACTGAGGCCAGTTTGGAGACTGCAGCCTGCAGATCGCGCCAGTCTATCGCGGTGCTTGCCGAGTCTCTGGCATGCTCCTCGCGGC
>JAKDMP010000017.1 GCA_030452225.1 Gammaproteobacteria bacterium | reverse complement strand
GCGCCGCCCTCAGGCCGGTGGCCGACTGGGCCAATTACAACGATCTCTACACCTCGGATATTCTCAATCGTCCGGCGGTCGATCCGGTGGCCTACGAAAGAAGCTCGGCAATCAATTACGCACAAAACCTCAAGGGTCATCTTCTCATCGAGCAGGGCGTGCTCGATGACAACGTGTTCTACCAGGACACGGTGCACATGGTGCAGAAGCTGATCGAACTCAAGATACCGAGCTTCCAGGTGTCCTTCTTCCCGGTGGAGCATCACAGCTTCGTCAAGCCCACTTCGTGGCTGTATGAATATCGCCGCATCTGGAATCTCTTCTGCCTCTACGTCACGCCGCAAAAGAGTTGCCGCGTTGATTATTGAATGAATCGTGGATCGACAAGGAGAAACCCATGAAATCTTTACTCCCGGCGCTCCTCTGTAGCGCCTTGTTGCTGACGAGCACGGCGCCCGCCATGGCCGCGACCGACACGCATCCGTTCGGCCCGAAGGACCTCGTGATGATGAGCCGCGTCGGCGATCCCCAACTTTCGCCGGATGCGAACCTCGCTGCCTTTACGGTGCGCGCCACGGATTTCAAGGCGAACAAGGGTGTGACGAGCGTGTGGACGATTGACCTGACCGAAGCAAATGTCGAACCGCAGAAGCGCGCCGCGGGTTTTGCTCCTCGCTGGTCGCCCGACGGCAAGACGCTGTACTTTCTTTCCGGCAAGTCCGGTCAGGTGGCGCTGTGGCGCATCGGCGCCGACGGCGGCAACCCCGTTCAGGCAAGCAAATTGCCGCTGGCCATTCACAGTTACGAAATCTCCCCCGACGGCAGGCATGTTCTGCTTTCCATGCGGGTGTTCATGGACTGCAAGGACAAGCCCTTGTCCTGCACGCGTGAGCGGCTCGATGAACGCAAGGAGAACAAGGCGACGGGACGGATTTATACGCACCTTCTGGAGCGCCATTGGGATCACTGGACTTTCGGGCGCCGGGCGCAGCTTTTTCTCGGCACTTTGAACGACGATGGAAAGCTGAATCCGAACCTTGTCTGGTTGACGAAGGGCCTGGATGCCAATGTGCCGCCGCGTCCTTGGGGCGGCGATTCGAACTACAGCTTTTCGCCCGACGGAAAGACCGTGTATTTCGATACCAAGGCGCAGACGCCCGCCAATGCCTGGTCCACCAATTACGACGTTTACTCGGTGCCCGCCGACGGTAGCAAGCCGCCGCGCAACCTGACCGCGAGCAACCAGGCTTGGGATTCGTCCCCGATCGTGTCCCATGACGGCAAAACGCTGTATTACCTCGCGATGGCAACGCCCCGCTTCGAGGCCGATCGCTTCGCGATCATGGCGATGGATCTTGCCAGCGGCGAAACGCGCGAAGTGGATCCGGACTGGGACCGTAGCGCCGGCGCATTGCAGTTGTCCGCCGACGGCCAAACACTCTACACGGCGGTCAGCAACCTCGGCAATGTCTCCCTGTTCGCCGTCGATATCGCGAGCGGCAAGGCGAGCGAGTTGGTGGGCAAGGGCAAGGTTTCGGGCTTCTCCCTGGCCGACGGCAAGCTTCTCGTTGCGCATGAGAACTTCAAGCATCCCACCGATCTGTATCTGGCGAATGCCGACGGCGAGGGCTACCACCAAGCCACACACTTCAATGCCGAGCGCCTCGCGCAGATTGCCTTCGGGGACTACGAGTGGTTCACCTTCACCGGCTGGAACGGCGACACGGTGCACGGCTACGTCATGAAGCCGGCGAACTACGAGCCGGGGAAAAAATATCCGGTTGCCTTTCTGGTGCACGGCGGGCCGCAAGGTGCCTGGACCAACGAGTTCCACTACCGCTGGAACCCCGAGGTCTATGCCGGCGCCGGTTTTGCCGTGGTCGCCATCAATTTTCACGGTTCGGTCGGCTACGGCCAGGCCTTCACCGATTCGATCAGCCAGCACTGGGGCGACCGCCCGCTCGAGGATCTGAAGAAGGGTTGGGCCGCCGCGCTCGCGAAGTTTGATTTTCTCGACGGTTCGCGCGCCTGCGCGCTGGGCGCGAGCTATGGCGGCTACATGGTGTACTGGATGGCCGGGGTGTGGAACAAGCCGTGGAAGTGTTTCGTCGATCACGACGGCGTCTTTGACACGCGCATGATGTACTACGCCACGGACGAGTTGTGGTTCGAGGAGCATGAAAACGGCGGGCCGCAATTCGAGGTGCCGGAGAATTACGAGGAATTCAATCCTCTCAACCATGTCAAGGATTGGCGCGTGCCGATGCTCGTGATCCACAGTCGTTTCGATTTCCGCATTCCCCAGAGCCAGGGGCTCGGCGCATTCACGGCCTTGCAGCGCCAAGGCATTCCGAGCAAGTTGTTGTACTTTCCCGACGAGTCGCACTGGGTTTCAAAGCCGCACAACAGCCTGCAGTGGCACCATGTCGTACTCGGCTGGATCGAGCGCTGGACCGGGCAGCAGTAAAGCTGAAGCCGTCTTATAAACGAGCGCCCAGACGCCAAGCAATCGAGGATCGCTTCAGGGCCTCGACAAACCAGGCCGTGGCGGCACCCACGACTGCGGAATTGCCTTTCAGGCCGATCTCGATGCGCCAGGGCTTGCCGCCGCCCGGCAGGCTCGAGAGGCGTACGTCCGGGTGTTCACTCAGCAGCTTTTCCATCAGCGGCACGAGTTCGCTCTCCGGCGTCTCGAACACGTCGATGAGTTGTTCGACGCTGCGCGCATGGTGCAAGTCGCGATAGCGTTCGTCCAGCGCCCAGGCGACCATGCGCGCGGACATGTCGGGGAAGCCCGGGAGGAAATGCACATTGCCGAGGCTGAAGCCGGGGATCAGGCCCGGTGGGTTGGGAACGAGCGCGGCCCCTTCCGGCACCTCGGCCATGCGGATGCGGTTGGGCCAGGCCCGTTCGCCGAAGTGATTTTCCAGCAGGGCCACGATCTGCGGGTGGCGCACGAGCGGCACGCCGGCGGCGGCCGCGGCGGCGGGACGGGTGACGTCATCCGGCGTCGCACCGATGCCCCCGTAGCTGAAAACGATATCGCCGCTGTTCATCGCTTCGCGAAACACCCGCGTCAGGATCTCGTAGTCGTCATGTTCGATCCGAGCCCAGTCCACGGCGAGACCGCGTTCCGCGGTGAGGTGGGCGGCGTTGACCAGATGCTGGTCGCGGCGTTTCCCCGACAGCAGTTCGTCGCCGATGAGTATCAGGCCGACCCGCGGATTCATAATGGCAATTCGGTTTGTACGCCGCGTCCGGGGACGAGGAAAAGATCCGTGCGCAGGTTGGCGCCGTGGCGTTGGAGCCCGTGGCGGCCGGCCGCGTGCGAAAAGCGCTGGGCGATGAGTTTCGACCATTCCCCCTGACCGCGCATGCGCGTGCCGAAGCTCGAATCGTAGAGTTTGCCGCCGTGGAGATCGTTGAGTAGCGCCAGCACCTTCGCCTTGCGCTCGGGATAGTGTGTCTCGAGCCAGGCAGGGAACAGTTCGGCGAGTTCGTGCGGCAGGCGCAGCACCACGTAGCCTGCGTATCGCGCGCCGGCCCCGGCCGCCTCTTCGAGGATGCGCTCCATGTCGGAGTCGTTGAGGGCCGGAATCACGGGCGCCACCATCACGCCGACCGGGACGCCGGCCGCGGCAAGGCGGCGCATGGCTTCGATGCGTCGGCGCGGCGCGGTGGCGCGCGGCTCCATCCGCCGAGAAAGCTCGGAATCGAGGGTCGTGACCGAAAAGCTCACGGCCGCCAGCCCCTCGGCGGCCATGGGTGCGAGGATGTCGAGGTCGCGCTCGATCAGGGCCGACTTGGTGACGATGCCGACCGGGTGCTTGTGCGCCGCCAGTACTTCGAGAATACGCCGGCTGAGCCGCGTTTTGCGTTCGACGGGCTGCCAGCCGTCGGTGTTGATGCCGAGCGCGATCGGCGTCGGCTTGTAGTTTGGCGCCGCGAGCTCGCGTGCAAGCCGTTCGGGCGCATCCGGCTTGTAAAAAAGCTTCGTCTCGAAATCCAGCCCCGGCGAAAGGCCGAGATAACTGTGCGTGGGCCGGGCAAAACAATAAGCGCAGCCGTGTTCGCAGCCACGATATGGATTGATGGAACGTGAGAAGCCGACGTCGGGTGAATCGTTGTCGGTCAGTACGCGCCGCGCGCGGTCCACGCCCAGCGTAGTGCGGGGTTTGCCGTCTTCTTCGGGCGGGAACCAGCCGTCGTCCTCGCGCGAGCGGGCGAGGCTTTCGAACCGGCCTTCGGGGCGGGCCGTCGCGCCGCGGCCCTTGATGCGGGCTTGTCGGATTTGACTGTTCACGAGTCAATGGTAAACGAGAGCCGGGAAAAGAGTTGCGTTACTATCTCGCAGGTTTGATATCTCTCGTTTGATGCCTGCAACCGACGACGAACGTCCCTCACAGCCGGGCCCCGCAGCGCTTGCTTTCCTGCTTGCCTTCGACCGCATCGTGCGCGGCCTGTTCGCAATCGAGGAAAGCGGGTTGCCCGAAGAGCTGCCGCGCTCCTGCCTGATCGTCGCCAACCATCGGCGCGACGCCGACATTCCCATCCTGGGGGCGTTTCTGGGCCGCGCCCGCGGCGCCCGCATTACCGGCGTACTGCCGCACTTCGTGGCCCGCGAGGATCTGTTCGAGCGCGGCTTTTTGTGGCACTACTGGCGCTCGCCCTGGCTGTTCTTGCCGCGTCTGATCTCCCCCGTCATCCCGCTCTCGCGCATCATGAAGGTATTCAAGGCGCATCCCATCCACCGGATTCCCGAGCAGAGCCTCGAGATCGTGCTGCGCGATATCCGCCATTACCTCGGCGACGCGCGCTTGTCGGAGGTGCTCAATTGCTGCTGGCTGGAGCGATTGACGGCGGCCGGCGTCGGGACCGACTGGACGATTGCCCGGCTCCTCGGCCACGCGCGTCAATATGCGACGCTGATCGGCGGCGGCTGGGGGCACCGGCGCCTGAACCTGGAGACGTTCCGCCGCTTCAAGCCGGTGGAGCGCAGGCGTATTGCCGCCCATTTGGCGGTCTTCGAGGCGGCGCTTGGCGGCGGCGAGGCCGTCATGCTGGCGCCGGAGGGTGCCAATTCGCCCGACGGTCACCTCCAGCGGCCGCGCGCGGGGGCCTGGCGCTTGGCGCGCGCCGCGGGAGATGACTTGCCGGTGCTGGCGGTCGGGCTGTCTTACGATCCGAGCGGAGGCCGGCGCCGCAGCCGGGTCTTCGTGCACGCCGGCCCGGTCTTTTCGGCAGGAGATTTTCCGCATCGCCGCGGTTTTGACGCGGCCGTCGCGGCGGGCATTCTGCGAGCGACGACTCTCACGGGTTCGCACCTTGCCGCCCTCCATGTCCTGCGCGCTTCGCCGGGCGAGACTTTCACCTCCGCCGGGATGGCGGCGCGCGTCGGCGAAATGGCCCGGACGCTGTCTCAGGGTGGGTTGCGTGTGGCACCGGACGCGGCGCAAGACATGCCTGCACGGCTGGCCTGGTTCGAGCGGGCGGGGCTGCTGGCAAGGAGCCATGCCGAGTGGCGGCGCAGCGAGATGGCCGAGCCGCAGCCGGGTTGGCACGGCCGCGCCGCGCTGGCCGTTTTCCTGCGCAACGAGCTGGCTTCGGCGGCGAGCCTGGTGCCGGGCGCCAGTGAGCAATACGGCCTGGCGCTCCCGCCCTACGCGCCATGGAGAGGTCGGCTGCGCGGAACTACTTACTCGATTTGCTACTCTTAGCTCCAAGACTAATTCCACGAGGACATTCTCATGAATTCACTTGCGCGTGTTGTCACAGTCCTGATCGCGGGCGGTGCGCTCGCGGGCCTTGCGGCCTGCAGTACGACCGCCACGACTTCGGCCACATCCGGCAGCAATGCCTGGACGGGGGAAAAGGCTGCCCCGGCCACGGCATCGCGCTACCAGGAAACGCTGGATCGGATGATCAACAAGGATCCGGGCATCAAGCGGTTCCTCGGCAGTTCCTACGGCTATGCGGTTTTCCCGACGGTAGGCAAGGGCGCGCTGATTGTGGGGGGGGCCTACGGGGAAGGAGCGGCCTTCCGGCAGGGAGAACTTGTTGCGCATTGCACCATCGCCAAGGGCTCGATCGGCTTCCAGATTGGCGGCAAGGCCTACAGTGAAGTGATTTTCTTCAAGACCCGCCCCTATTTCGACGATTTCGTGAACGGCAATTTCAGCTTCACCACCGGCGTCTCTGCCGTGGCAGTGACGACGGGTGCCGCGGCGAACGTCACCTACAGCAACGGCGTGGCGGTGTTTACGCTGCCCAAGGGCGGGCTCATGGCGGCCGCTGCCGTGAGCGGGCAGAACTTCGATTGCACGCCCGCCGGCCGGGGCACGAAGACACAAACCGCTCCCGCCAGGTAGAGCCCCTTCTTGCAGGCTGGAAGGACGCGGCGGGCAGCCATTTCGCGCTGTCCGCCGTGTTGACCTTTACCGGCGTTGCCGGTAAAATAGTCCGGATATGTAAGGAAAGGCGCGCGCGTCGCGCCCACAGGCGCGAATGCGAAAAGTCCTACTTCGCCTGCTCGCGATTCAGGGGGCGGCGACGCTGGCAATCGCGATCGGCTTTTACATTGCATTCGACTCGCCGTTGGCGGCGGGTTCGGTGTTCTACGGCGGGGCGATGGCGGCGGCGGTATCGCTGCTTCTTGCTTGGCGGGTGAGTCGCGCACAACGCCCCGGCGCAGGCGTTGCGGGGTTGTATCTGAGTGCACTGGAACGCATGGTTTTCGTGGCGGCAGCTTTCGTGTTTGCCCTGTTCGTGCTCAACCTTGTGCCGCTCGCATTGATAGCAGGATTTATTGGCGCGGAGGCCGCCTATTACCTGGCAGGCAGTCTGCTTCGGCGCCAGGCTTGAGCTTCAAGGAGACCTGAGCAGAGATGGCAAGCGGCGGCGGCGAAAGCGCGGGCGAATACATCACCCATCACCTGACCAACTGGTGCGTCGGTTGCAATCCTGCCACGAACCAGCCGACCGGCCTGGTGGATATGGGCGCGTTCAACCTCGACGTGATCCTGATTTCGGTGCTTATTGCGGCCGGGCTCATCGCTCTTGCCTGGTTCATGCACCGGCGATGGCGGGTGGAGACGCCCGGGCGCTTCCAGTATTCGCTGGAGTTCATCGTCGAGTACATCGGCGACCAGGTTCGCGAGGTTTTTCCCAAGGCGAACAACTACGTCGGTGCGATGGCGCTCACGATTTTTTTGTGGGTGTTCCTGATGAATGCGATGGACCTGATCCCCATTGATCTGATCCCTTCGATCGCAGGCGGCATCGGCCAATTGTTCGGCATCGAGACTGTCTATTTTCGCGACGTGCCGACGGCCACGCTCGACGTGCCGTTCGCGATGGCCATCGTGGTTTTCGTGCTGATGATCTATTACCAGCTCCGCGCAAATGGCCTGGGCGGATACGTCAAGCGCTTCCTGTTTCATCCCTACGGAAAATTCGGCGGTCCGGCCAATGTCGTCACGACGCTCATTGACGATCTCGCCAAACCGGTGAGCCTGGCGCTGCGACTGTTCGGCAACATGTTTGCCGGCGAGTTGATTTTCGCGCTGCTCGCGATGCTGACCCTGTCGGCAATTCAACCCTTCGTCTGGAGCCACCTCTGGCAGATTCCGGCCCATTTTCTGGCCGGTGTCGCGTGGACCATGTTCGATCTGTTGATCGCGACGTTGCAGGCATTCATTTTCGGCGTACTCGCCATCGTTTACCTGGGCATGGCCCAGCAGACAGCCGAGCATTGACATGGCATCGAAAAGCTACTGTTTTGCTTGTGGCGATTTTGCAGGAGCGATCGTCCCGATCGCGGTCGTGCGCAGCTGTAGAGAAGATATCGCGGCGGGGACCGCCGCTCCCGCCGCCTTCACCGGTATGTGCTGAATCGAGAGTTTTGATTGGTTTTGTTGAGGAGTAAATAGCAGTGGATCCAAGTTTGATTGCAGAGATCGTCATGGGCACGGCCATCGGCGTCGGCGCCATGTTCGCTGCCGCGGGGCTGGGCTCGGCCATCGGTTGGGGCCTGATCTGTTCCAAGACGCTGGAAGGGATTGCGCGCCAGCCCGAGATGCGCGGCTCGCTCATGGTGAACATGTTCATCTTCGCCGGCCTGATGGAATCCTTCCCGTTCATCCTGTTCGGGGTCGCGATGTGGTTCCTGTTTGCGAACCCGTTCGTGAGTACCTTCGTGAGCACTGTGTCAAAAGCGGCGGGCGGAGCCTGAGCCGAGAGAACGCGCAATACCTGAAGAGGGAATGTCATGGTAGCGATTACCGGAACGCTGATTGTCGAGATCGTCGTCTTCCTGGTCACGATCTGGTTGCTCAAGCGCTGGTTCTGGGGGCCCTTGCTCGCCGTGCTCGATGCGCGCAGGAAGCGCATTGCCGACGGTATCGCGGCCGCCGAGGAAGGCCGGCGCCAGCTCGCCGAGGCCGAAAAGCAGGCCGGAAAGGCGATCGAGGAGGCGCGCGAGCGGGCAACCGAAATCATCGAGAACTCCAATCGGCGTGCGCGCGAGATCATCGAGGCCGCGCGCGGCGAGGCGGAAACGGAACGGGCACGCGAGATGGAGCGCGCCCGCGCCGAGATCGAGCAGGCGACGCAGCAGGCGCGCGAGAGCCTGCGCGGCGATTTCGCACGCCTTTCGGCGGCGGCGGCGGGGCGCTTGCTCGGCAAGGAACTCGATGCGGACAAACACGCTTCGCTCGTCGACGAATTCGCGGAGCAGCTCGTCCATGGCTGATTACGCCACGCTCGCCCGACCGTATGCGCGCGCCGCTTTCGAATACGCGCAAGCGCATGACCTGATCCGGCCCTGGCGGGAATTTCTCGACCGTCTGGCCGGGGTCAGCGCCCTCGCGCCGGTGCACGATCTGATCGCGACGCCGGTGGTCTCGCGGGCGCGGCGTGCCGAAGTCCTGGCCGACGTGGCCGGGGCGAAGATGCCGGATGGAGGCGGAAATTTCCTCCATTTGCTCGCCGACAACGGCCGGCTTGCGGCCTTGCCGGCGGTGGCGGAGGAATTCGCGCGCCTCGAAGAACAGATGGAGGCCACGGCCGAAGTCGTGATCGAGACGGCCGTCGAATTGGGCAAAGGCAGCGCAACACGTCTTGTTGCTGCCTTGGGCAAGCGTCTCGGACGTGAATTGGAAGCGCAGTTTCGCGTCACGCCGGATATTATCGGCGGTGTTGTCGTGCGCATCGGTGACGAGGTCATCGATGCCTCGCTGGCAACGCGCCTGGCACGGCTGGCCAATCAAATGTCAGCCTGATCGAAGGCATCGTTTTGCAATGGAAATTTTGAAATACGACCGCAGGGCGCACAGAGCAATGGAAAGCATTGAGCTTCGCTCTTTGGACTCCACGTTCTCCGCGGTGAATCGGCAGTCGGGATTTGATCGGCGTCCAATGTTGGCGCAGTGACCATTTAACAGAAAATTGACAGGGCCAGTTCGATATGGATCAACTCAACGCATCGGAAATCACCGCGCTCATCAAGGAGCGCATCGAAGAGTTCAAGCCTGCGACCGAGGAGCGCAACGTCGGCACGGTAGTGGCCGTCTCCGACGGTATCGTGCGTATCCACGGGCTGGGCGAGGTGCAGTACGGCGAAATGATCGAGTTCGAGGGCGGCTCCTTCGGGCTTGCGCTCAACCTCGAGCGGGACTCGGTGGGCGCGGTGGTGCTGGGCGAGCAGACCGGCATTGCCGAGGGCGGCGTGGCCAAGACCACGGGCCGCATTCTCGAGGTTCCGGTCGGCGATGCCCTGCTGGGCCGGGTGGTCGATTCGCTCGGCCGCCCGCTGGACGGCAAGGGGCCGATCAAGGCGGCCGAGAGCTATCCGATCGAGGAAGTGGCGCCGGGCGTCATCACGCGCCAGTCGGTCTCCCAGTCGGTGCAGACGGGGCTGAAGTCCGTGGACGCGATGGTGCCGATCGGCCGCGGCCAGCGCGAGCTGATCATCGGCGATCGCCAGACCGGAAAGACCGCCGTTGCGATTGACACCATCATCAACCAGCGCGGCACCGACATCAAATGCATCTACGTCGCGATCGGTCAGAAGGCCTCTTCGGTTGCAAGCGTGGTCGCGAAGCTCGAGGAAACCGGGGCGATGGAGCACACCATCGTGGTGGTTGCTTCGGCGGCCGAAGCAGCGGCGCTGCAGTACATCGCGCCGTACGCCGGTTGCGCCATGGGCGAGTACTTCCGCGACCACGGCGAGGATGCGCTGATCATTTACGACGACCTTACCAAGCAGGCTTGGGCCTACCGGCAGATTTCGCTGCTGTTGCGTCGCCCGCCGGGCCGCGAGGCCTATCCGGGCGACGTGTTCTATCTGCATTCGCGGCTACTCGAACGCGCCGCGCGCGTGAACGCGGAGTATGTCGAGAAATTTACCAAAGGCAAGGTCAAGGGCAAGACGGGTTCCCTCACGGCGCTGCCGATCATCGAGACCCAGGCCGGCGACGTCTCCGCCTTCGTGCCCACCAACGTGATTTCGATCACCGACGGGCAGATCTTCCTCGAGTCGGATCTGTTCAATGCCGGTATTCGCCCGGCGATCAACGCAGGACTCTCGGTGTCGCGCGTGGGCGGTGCCGCGCAGACGAAGATCATCAAGAAGCTCGGCGGCGGGGTGCGCCTGGCGCTCGCGCAGTACCGCGAGCTGGCCGCCTTCGCGCAGTTCGCTTCCGACCTCGACGAGGCCACCCGGCGTCAGCTCGAACGCGGTGAGCGGGTTATGGAGCTCATGAAGCAGAAGCAGTACTCGCCGCTGTCGGTGGCGGAAACCGCATTTTCCCTGTTCGCGGTGAACGAAGGGTTCCTCGACGACGTCGAAGTGGAGAAGGTCGGTGCCTTCGAGGCGGAATTGCACGGTTATCTCAAGGCGGAGAAAAAGGAGCTGCTCGAGAAGATCAACGAAAGCGGCGCCTACGACGAGGAGATCGTCGCCGCGATGCGCGAGGCATTGGAATACTTCAAGACGAACGGCGCGTGGTAGTCAGCGTCATGTATTCGAAGTTCATGAAATTTCTCATCGGCGATATTGCGCGACGCGCTGCCGACGAAAGCCATGCAGGCCGGCATAAGACCGTAGGTCGTTGCCGGCAGGGATGCCGGGAACGCTACGCTTATCCCGGCCTACTTGAAATGCGCGTTAACGAGACGGGGCACTAGTCATGGCAGCCGGGAAGGAAATTCGCACCAAGATTGCGAGCACCGAAAACATCCAGAAGATCACCAAGGCGATGGAAATGGTGGCCGCGAGCAAGATGCGCCGTGCGCAGGAGCGCATGGCCATGGCGCGGCCCTATGCCGAACGAATTCGCGTGGTGGCCAGCCACATCTCGCGCGCTCTCTCCGGTGACAAGCACCCGTTTCTCGAAGAGCGCGAAGCGAAAAATGTCGGCATCATCGTGGTGTCCTCCGACCGGGGCCTGTGCGGCGGGCTGAACGTGAATCTTTTCCGGCGCACGCTTCAGCTTGCAAGCGAATGGCAGCAAAAGGCTGTCGGCATCAAGTTCGGCCTCATCGGTTCCAAGTCGCAGGCTTTTTTCCGTCACGTTGGCGGCGATGTGATTGCCCAGGTGGACAAACTGGGCGATCGCCCGCAATTGGCGCAGTTGGTCGGGCTGATGACGGTGATGATCGAGGCCTACGAGAAGGGCGAAATCGACCGGTTGCTGATCGTTGAAAACGACTTCGTGAACACCATGAGCCAGCATCCGCAGGTATTGCAGTTGCTGCCGATCCCCCCGGCGGAGGACGAGACGATGAGCCGCGCCGGCGATTATATTTATGAGCCCGAAGCGCGACCGGTACTCGATTTCGTGCTGCGGCGCTACATCGAATCGCTGATTTTCAAGTCGGTCACGGAAAACGTGGCTTGCGAGATGGCGGCGCGCATGGTGGCCATGAAGAGTTCCTCGGACAATGCCGGCGAGGTCATCGAAAAGTTGCAACTGGCGTACAACAAGGCGCGCCAGGCGGCCATCACGCAGGAGATTTCGGAAATCGTCGGCGGCGCGGCCGCCGTCTGAATGTTCTTTGAACGGGTCATACCCGCGATTGTAGGAGTGGGCCATGCTCGCGACACGAGTTTCAGGAATTGGAGAAGACGTTGAGTAAGGAAAGCACAGCCAAGGGCACGATCGTACAGGTCATCGGCGCGGTCATCGACGTGGAATTTCCGCGCGATGCCGTGCCGCAAATCTACAATGCGCTCCTCGTGGACAAGGTGGGTCTCACCCTCGAGGTGCAACAGCAGCTCGGCGACGGCGTGGTGCGCGCGATCGCGATGGGCGTTTCCGAAGGGCTCGAGCGCGGGCTCGAGGTGACGGACACCGGCGCCCCGATCAGTGTGCCGGTGGGCGAAGCCACGCTCGGGCGCATCGCCAACGTGCTTGGCGAGCCGGTGGACGAGGCCGGCCCGATCGAGTCGAAGGAGCGCTGGTCCATCCATCGCGAAGCGCCGGGCTTCGACGAGCAGGCGGCCAGCCAGGAGCTGCTCGAAACCGGCATCAAGGTGATCGATCTACTCTGCCCCTTCGCCAAGGGCGGCAAGGTGGGCCTGTTCGGCGGCGCGGGCGTCGGCAAGACCGTCAACATGCTCGAACTCATCCGCAACATCGCCGCCGAGCACTCGGGCCTGTCGGTGTTCGCCGGGGTCGGTGAGCGCACCCGCGAGGGCAATGACTTCTACCACGAAATGCGCGAGTCCAACGTCATCGACAAGGTCTCGATGGTGTACGGGCAGATGAACGAGCCGCCGGGCAACCGCCTGCGTGTCGCGCTCACCGGCCTCACCATGGCCGAGTATTTCCGCGAGGAAGGCCGCGATGTGCTGATGTTCATCGACAACATCTACCGCTTTACGCTCGCGGGCGTCGAGGTCTCGGCGCTGCTCGGGCGCATGCCCTCGGCGGTGGGCTACCAGCCGACGCTGGCCGAGGAAATGGGCAAGCTCCAGGAGCGGATCACCTCGACCAACAAGGGCTCGATTACCTCGGTACAGGCCGTGTACGTGCCCGCCGACGACCTGACCGACCCGTCGCCGGCCACCACCTTCGCACACCTGGACTCGACCATCGTGCTCGCCCGCTCGATTGCCGAGCAGGGCATTTACCCGGCCGTGGATCCGCTCGACTCCACCAGCCGCCAGCTCGATCCCAACGTCATCGGTCAGGAGCATTACGACACCGCCCGGGCCGTACAGGGCACCTTGCAGCGCTACAAGGAGTTGCGCGACATCATCGCGATCCTCGGCATGGACGAGCTCAGCGAGGAAGACAAGCAGATCGTTACGCGCGCGCGTAAAATCCAGCGCTTCCTTTCGCAGCCGTTCTTCGTCGCCGAGGTGTTTACCGGCTCGCCCGGCAAATACGTACCGCTCGCCGAAACCATCCGCGGCTTCAAGGGCATCGTCGAGGGAGAGTACGACGAGCTGCCCGAGCAGGCCTTCTATATGGTGGGCTCGATCGACGAGGCGGTCGCCAAGGGCAAGGAAGCCGCCTAGCAAAATGTCAAGTGTGAATCCGTTCATTGCGTTCGCTGTAAAGTCGCTCGTTGCACTCGCTGCAAAGGGTAAAGAATGGCGTCGTCTCCGCTCTTTACGCTTTACAGGCGGCGAATCCGCCGGCTTAGCTCTTTACAGGCCGCGAAGCGGCCAACTTTTCGGGTTTGAATAATGTCCACGATCCACGTCAATATCGTCAGTGCCGAAGAGTCCATCTTTGATGGCGAAGCCGCCATGGTGTTTGCGCCGGCGGAGATGGGCGAGGTGGGCATAATGCCGCAACACGCTCCGCTGTTGACCAAACTCAAGCCGGGCCAGGTGCGCGTGCGCGCCGAAGACGGCACGGAAGAAATCTTTTTCGTTACCGGTGGATTGCTCGAGGTGCAGCCAACGGTCGTCTCGGTGCTGGCGGACACCCTGCTGCGCGCGCGCGAACTCGACGCGGAAGCCGCGAACGAAGCCAAGGAGCGCGCCGAAGCCATGCTCTCGGGCGAGCAGGGCGAGATCGACCTCGAAAAGGCCCGGGCGGAGCTGGTGCAGGCCGAGGCCCAGCTCAGGATGATCAACGAATTGCGCGGCGAGCGGCGCGGTTCCTGACCGCGATCAAGCGATCCTTGCGCGGGTTTCGGGAGATCCCGGCCCAACCGGCGCCGGCTTGCTGAATGCGCTATCGTGTTAGCCGGGATTCCAAGAACAGAGCCATGAAACCGAGTATCGTCATTCTGGCTGCCGGCATGGGCAAGCGCATGCGTTCCAATCGCCCCAAGGTTTTGGCACCGCTTGCCGGCGAAGCGTTGTTGGCTCACGTTTTGAAAACCGCGCGGGCGCTCGATCCGGCACGGATTGTCGTGGTGTACGGCAACGGCGGCGAGGCCGTGCGTGACGCTTTCCCCGACCCCGGTATTCTTTGGGCCCGGCAGAACGAACAACTGGGCACCGCGGACGCACTCGCCGCCGCGCTGCCGCAACTCCCCGAAAACGGCGCGGTGTTGGTGCTGTGCGGCGATGTGCCGCTCCTGCGTGCGCAAACGCTCGCGCCGCTGGTGGAAGCGGCCGACGATGCCCTGGTCGTCCTCACCGCGAAGCTGGATGATCCCCATGGCTACGGGCGTATCCTGCGCACCGGTGACGGCACCGTCACCGGCATTGTCGAAGAGCGCGATGCGAACGCAAGCGAGCGCGCCGTGAATGAAGTCAACACCGGCGTGATTGCCGCGCCTGCCGGGCGGCTGCGCGATTGGTTGCCGCGCATCGGAAATGACAACGCCCAGGGCGAGTACTACTTGACCGACGCGGTAGCGCTCGCGGTCGGCGACGGCGTTGCCGTACAAGGCGTGGAAGCCCGGGACGTGCGCGAAACGCGGGGCATCAACCATCGCGCCGAGCTGGCCGCCGCCGAAGCGGTATTGCGGGCACGCCGGGCCGAAGCATTGATGAGTGAGGGCGCGGTGCTCGCGGATCCGGCCCGCGTGGATGTGCGTGGCGAGGTCGCATGCGGCCGTGACGTTTTCATCGACATCAACGTAATATTAGGCGGCAGGGTCAAATTGGGGGATGGTGCAAGAATCGGCGCCGGCTGCGTGATCAGCGATGCGGAGATTGGCGCGCAGGCGGATATCCAGCCCTACAGCGTTATCGAGCACGCAAGGGTCGGCGCGCAGGCCAGGGTCGGCCCCTATGCGCGCTTGCGCCCGGGGAGCGAGCTGGCCGAAGAGGCGCATGTCGGCAACTTTGTCGAGATCAAGAACACAAAACTCGGTCGGGGAAGCAAGGCCAACCATCTCGCCTATCTGGGCGATGCCGAAATCGGCCGTGGCGTCAACGTCGGTGCCGGCGTTATTACCTGCAACTATGATGGGGCGGCCAAGCACAGGACGGTGATCGGCGACGAGGCCTTCATCGGCTCGGATTGTCCCTTGGTCGCACCGGTTACCATAGGACGCGGCGCGACGGTCGGCGCCGGCTCCGTCATCACCCAGGATGTGCCGCCGGACACCTTGGCTCTGGGGCGTTCGCGCCAGATGACGATCGAGGGCTGGGAGAGGCCGATGAAGCAGCGAGATGAAACGGAAGAGAAGTGAGAAGAAAGCACGAGGCAGGGAACATGCGTGGGAGCGAGCTTGCTCGCGACTGCGTTTGTGCGCGACATTGGAAGCGCGGCATCGGGGCGGTGCGGGAGACTTGTAAATGTGCGGCATAGTGGCCGGCATAGCCGAGCGCGACATCGTCCCCGTGCTGATGGAGGGTCTGCGTCGGCTCGAGTATCGCGGCTATGACTCGGCCGGAATCGTCGCCCTCGCCGGCGACGGCAGACTGGAACGGCGCCGGGCCGTCGGCAAGGTCGGCAGACTGGATAGCGAACTGGAGGAACACGAGGTCGGCGGCCGGCTCGGCATGGCGCACACCCGCTGGGCCACGCATGGCGAGCCGAGCGAGCGCAATGCGCACCCCCACGTTTCCGGCGATGAAGTCGCACTCGTACACAATGGCATCATCGAGAACCACGAGGCCCTGCGCGAAGAGTTGCACGGTGACGGTTACGACTTCGATTCGGAAACGGACTCCGAGGTCGTTGCCCACCTCGTCCACCGCGAACTTCGTCGCGGCAACGCGCTGCCGGCGGCCGTCCGCAATACTGTGGAGCGCCTGGAAGGCGCCTACGCACTCGTCGTTATCCATCGCGACCAGCCGGATCTCCTGGTGGCGGCGCGCATGGGCTGCCCGGTGGTGATCGGCCGTGGAATCGGCGAGACTTTCGTCGCTTCCGACGTGACGGCCCTCCTGCCGGTGACGAACCGGTTCCAGTTTCTGGAGGATGGCGACATCGCGAGCCTCACCCGCGACAATGTCGTCGTGCGCGATCGCTCCGGCAAGCCGGTCGAACGCCCGATAAAGGAAAGCGAACTCTCCGCGGAAGCAGTCGAGCGCGGGGAATTCCGCCACTTCATGCTCAAGGAGATCTACGAGCAGCCGCGCGCGTTGGCCGAAACGCTGGAAGAGCGCATCGCCAATGGCAAGGTGCTGGAGGCGGCATTCGGCCCGCAGTCCGGGAAGCTGTTCGAACAGGTGCGCGCGGTCCACATCGTCGCCTGCGGCACGAGTTTTCATGCCGGCCTGGTGGCGCGGCATCTCGTCGAGACCCTGGCCGGCCTGCCGGTGGCCGTGGAAGTCGCCAGCGAATATCGTTACCGGCAACCGGCCGTGCCCGAGGGGACGCTGTTTGTCACCATCTCGCAATCGGGGGAGACGGCGGACACCCTTGCTGCCCTGCGCATGGCCAGGACGCTGGGCTACGCGGGCGCCCTGACCATTTGCAACGTACCCGAATCCTCGCTGGTGCGCGAATCCGAACTGGTGCTCATGACCCGCGCCGGCCCGGAAATCGGCGTCGCCTCCACCAAGGCGTTCACGACTCAGCTTGCCGCACTTGCCTTGCTGGCCGTGGTGTTGGGACGGCGCAACGGCCTCGATGCCGCGAAGGAAAAACGGCTCGTGGGTGAACTGCAAGCCTTGCCCGACATGGTGGCTCGCGCACTCAAGGCAGATACCGAAATTTCACGCATCGCCGAGCTGTTTGCCGACAAGGAGCATGCGCTTTTTCTCGGCCGCGGCGCTTCCGGCGCCATCGCGCTCGAGGGCGCGCTCAAGCTCAAGGAGATTTCCTACATTCACGCCGAAGCCTATCCGGCGGGTGAACTCAAACACGGCCCGCTCGCGCTCGTGGACGAAAACATGCCCGTGGTCGTGGTGGCACCCAACGACGACACGCTGGAAAAACTCAAGTCCAACCTCGCCGAGGTACGCGCGCGCGGCGGTGAGTTGATCGTTTTCACCGACGTCGCTTCGCACTTCAAGCAGGATGCCAATACGCACGTCGTCGAGTTGCAGATCGAGCGCGGCCTGCTGCTCGATCCCGTCACCTACACCGTGCCGCTGCAACTCCTCGCCTATCACGTCGCCGTGCTCCGCGGCACCGACGTCGATCAGCCCCGCAATCTCGCCAAGTCCGTCACCGTCGAATGACGTAACCAACGTTGTAGTGCGGTGCGCGCACATTGCAGGCGGGAAATGCAGGAGTGCGCCATGCGTGCGACATGCCGGCGACAGCGCGTTGTCGCGACCACGGGCCGCTCTTACGGTAAGGATGGGTAACGGCGCCGGTCTGTTACCGGTGTTCGGCTCGGCAAAGCCAGTCACGGGGTTGGAGGAAGTGCTCGGTGAGGCGCGCTTCGGGCGAGCCGGGCTCGGGTTGCCAGTCGTAGCGGAAGTGGACCTCGGGAGGGAGCGAGGCGAGAATGGATTCGCTGCGCCCGCCCGATTGCAGGCCGAAAAGCGTGCCGCGGTCGTAGACCAGGTTGAACTCGACGTAACGTCCGCGCCGGTAGAGCTGGAAGTCGCGTTCGCGCCGGCCCCAGGGCATGTGCATGCGCCGCTCGAGGATCGGGAGATAGGCTTTCGGGTAGGCCTCGCCGACGCTGTGCACGAAGGCGAAGGCGCGGTCGAAATCGCCGCCGGCATCAAAGTCGTCGAAAAACAGTCCGCCGATGCCGCGCATCTCTCCCCGGTGTCTGATGAAAAAGTATTCGTCGCACCAGCGTTTGAAATGCGGGTACACGTCCGCGCCGAAACGCTTGCAGGCAGCCTGTGCGGTCTGGTGCCAATGTCGGCAATCTTCCTCGAAACCGTAGCAGGGGGTGAGATCGAAGCCGCCGCCGAACCACCACACCGGGGCGGCTCCGGCCTTGTCGGCTACAAAAAAACGCAGATTGGCGTGCGAGATCGGTGCGAAGGGGTTGCGCGGATGCACGATCACCGATATGCCGGTGGCGCGAAAGCGCCTTCCGCTGAGCGCGGGGCGCACGGCACTGGCCGCTTCGGGCAGGGCCTCGCCATGCACGGAGGAGAAATTGACCGCCGCCTTTTCGAGGTTCACGCCGTTTTCGAGGACGCGGGTGATGCCGCCGCCTCCGGAATCGCGTTTCCATTCGTCCGTGCGGAACGGCACTTCTCCCGCCGCGGTCGAAAAGGCCTTGCACCAGCCGGACTGGAGTTGCTGCAGCCAGGTTTCCACGGCTTTGTAGTTCATGGTCTGTCGGTTGTCGCGGCTCGAAGCACTTTACCAGTTTCCGCATTGCGGATTTCACTCGGGCCGGCGGCGTCGCCGAGCGGCGCTTCGAGAACGGCATCGAGGGCATTGCCGAACAGGGCACGCAAGGATGGTACATCGCGGGCGGGCTTCTCGTCGTGGCGGTTGGCGCTGGTCGAGACGAGTGCCGTGCCCGCTGCGAGAGCCAAGTCCCGTGCCGGCGGATGGGCGCTTACCCTGACCGCGAGCGTGTTGCGACCGCCCGTGAGCCAATCGGGGCAGCCGTCGGCCGCGGGGACGATCCAAGTGACCGGGCCCGGCCAGGCGGCACGGATGCGTCGGGCCATGGCGGCCGGAAGGGGCTTGATGAAGGGCGCCAGTTGCGCTTCGTTGGCCGCCAGAAGAACCAGGCCCTGTTCGCGGCGGCGTCCCTTGAGGGAGAGAATGCGTTCAACCGCCGTTTCGTTCTCCGGGTCGCATCCCAGCCCCCACACGCCTTCGGTGGGGTAGGCAATGACGCCGCCCGCGCGGATTGCGGCGGCGATGCTTTGAACGTCGGTTGTCATGGCGTCGTCAATCCACAATTTTCTTCTTGCCATCGATGCCGACTTGCCTGCGATGGCCGGCAGGATGCCGGCGCTCCAGGTCGCGGGCATGGCCCACTCCTACATCGCCTCTTGCCATGACGGGATTCCCACGGCTGTGTCAGGAGTCGGTATCGGTGGACGATGTTTTTTTGCGGGTTCCGGTTTTTTTCTTTCGGGCCGTGGCCTTCTTGCTGCCGGTTTTCTTTGTCGACGCCTTTTTCTTGCCGCGCTTTTTGCGTTCGGGCGCGGCGGCGAGCAGTTCCCAGCATTCCTTAAGCTGCAGCGACTCCGGTTCGCGATCCTTGGGGACACGGGCGTTCTTGTTGCCGTCGGTGATGTAGGGACCGTAGCGGCCGCGCAAAACCTGGATGCCATCGCCGAAGTCACGAATGATCCGGTTTTTGAGGTATTCGAGCTTGGCTTCGATCAATTCCTTCGCGCGCGGCAGTTCGACGGTGAACGGGTCGTCTTCCTTTTTGAGCGAGGCATACACCTTGCCTTTTCTCACGAAGGGGCCAAAGCGGCCGATGCCGGCGTGAATGGTTTCGCCGTCTTCGGCTTCGCCGAGTGCGCGCGGCAGCTTGAACAGTTCGAGCGCTTCGGCGAGCGTGATCGTGTGCAGGCTGTAGCCGGCCGGAAGCGATGCGAAGCGGGGTTTTTCCTCGTCCTCGCGCGTGCCGATCTGGGCGTAGGGACCGTATCGGCCGAGCTTGACCGACACCGGCTTGCCGCTCTCGGGATCCTCGCCCAGCTCGCGGGCGCTGGAGGCCTGGCTCCGGTCGACGGTTTCCAGCTTGTCCTCGACCTGTTCCTTGAAAGGCTTCCAGAAGCGTTCGAGCAGCGGCACCCAGGTTTCCTTGCCGTTACTGACCTCGTCGAGTTCGTCTTCCAGGCGCGCGGTGAATTCATAATCCACGTAGCGGCTGAAGTGCTCGGCAAGAAACTTGCCGACCGTGCGCCCCACGTCGGTGGGTTTGAAGCGGCGGTTGTCCAGCACGACGTATTCGCGGTTGAGCAGCACGGCGATAATGCTGGCGTAGGTGGAGGGTCGCCCAATACCGTATTCTTCCAGCGCCTTGACCAATCGGGCCTCCGAATAACGCGGTGGTGGCTCGGTGAAGTGCTGGGAGGCGACGATGTCCTTGAGAGGTACCACGTCTCCCGTTTGCAGGGCCGGCAGGCGTACCTTGCTGTCATCCTCTTCGGTTTGGTTCGTGTCTTTTCCCTCTTCGTAGACCGCGAGAAACCCGGGATCGACTACGGTCGTGCCGCTGGCGCGAAAGGAGGCATCCGCAATCGGGAAATCCACCGAGACCGTATTCAGGGTGGCGTGGATCATCTGCGAGGCGATGGCGCGCTTCCAAATGAGTTCGTAGAGACGGCGCTGGTCGTCGTTCAGCCAGGCCGCCACGTCCCTGGGGCGGCGGAAGGCCGAAGTCGGTCGAATCGCCTCGTGGGCCTCCTGCGCATTTTTGGATTGGGCCTTGTAGCGCTGTGCCGACTCCGGAAGGGCGCGCTTGCCGTAGTCGTTCTCGACAAGCTTGCGCATATCGGCGAGCGCCTCGTCGGCGAGGGCCGTGGAATCGGTTCGCATGTAGGTGATCAGGCCGGTGTTCCCATCGCTGCCCAAGGCGATGCCTTCGTACAGGCTCTGCGCCACGCGCATGGTGCGGCTGGTGGTGAAGCCGAGTTTGCGCACGGCATCCTGCTGCAGGGTCGAGGTGATGAACGGCGGCGCCGGGCGGCGTTTGCGCTCGCGGCGGGTCACGTTCCCGACTTCGAGTTGCCCCCCCGCAGCAGCCAGCAGACGATCGCGGACGGCCTGTGCGTCGGTCTCCCTGACAAGATCGAACTGCTCGAATTTTTTCTCGTCGAGGCGTGCGAGCCGGGCCTTGAAGGCCGTTTCACGATGCGCCAGGTCGGCTTCGATCGTCCAGTATTCGCGCGTCTTGAAGGCCTCGATTTCCTCCTCGCGCTCGACGATCATCCGCAGGGCGGGCGACTGCACGCGCCCGGCTGACAGGCCCGGCTGCACCTTGCGCCAGAGTACCGGAGAAAGGTTGAAACCTACCAGGTAGTCGAGCGCGCGGCGGGCCTGCTGTGCGTCCACCAAATCCTGCGAGAGTGGGTGCGGATCGGCCATAGCGGCCTGGATGGCCTTGCGGGTGATTTCCGAGAACACCACGCGGTGCACGGACTTGCCGTCAACCAGGCCGCGCTTCTTCAAAATCTCGTGGATATGCCAGGAGATCGCCTCTCCCTCGCGATCGCGGTCGGTGGCAAGATAGATGTTGTCTGCGGACTTGGCGGCGCGGGCAATGGCATCCACATGTTTCTTGTTGCGCTGGATCGGCTCGTAGTGCATGGCAAAGTGGTGGTCGGGATCCACCGCGCCTTCCTTGGGTCGAAGGTCTCGTACATGACCGTACGATGCCAATACCTGAAAGTCGTTGCCCAGGTACCTGTTGATCGTCCTTGCCTTGGCGGGCGACTCGACTATGAGCAGGTTTTTGGCCATTCTTCCCTTGCTTCCTCAATGCGTTTTGTCATCTGAATCAGCGTAGCAGATGTCTTCCATTCGCGCGAAGGCGGATTCGCGGTCCGGCAGATGGAACAGGGTAAGCAGCACGACCCATTGCAGCGCCTCGACATCAATCCGGGGTTCATCCAGCGCCAGCGCCCGCTCGATGACAAGTTCTCTGTCGGCGGGCTGAAGTATGCCCTTCTGTTCGAGTTCCATCAGCAGCCCGCGCGCCGCAAGGTTCAGGCGGGCGCACTCACGGGGGTTGTAAACACGTCTCCCGCTGCCGCCGGGAACGTTTGCGACGGGGCGGCCAGAGCCGAGTGTTTCCAGCCAGTCGAGCGCTTGCGCCGCCTTGGTCGCCGACACGCCGCCCGAATGCAGAATGTTTTCCAGGGCCGCGCGCGGGGGCCGCGCGTCGTTGTCTTCCAGGTAATGCTCGTACAGGTAGAGCACCACATTCAGTACGCTGGGATCCATGGTTACAGTCGTTACCTCTTTCGCCGTACGTAGCGCGATCCCGGCAGGGCCTCGATCTCGCCTTGAAGTTCGAGGATCAGCAGCATGGAGGACAGCGCCTGGGAAGTCAAACCGGTTCTTGCCCCGAGCGTGTCCGCCGTGACCGGGTGGAAGCCGAGCACATCGAGCAGAATCCGGTAGTCGGGATCGGTGCCGGTCGCGCCGTTTTCCCCGTCGCTTGCAACGGGTTGCGGTGCGGCCGAAGCCGTTCCCAGCGCCTCAAGGATATCAGACGGGCGCTCGACGAGCCCGGCGCCGTCTCGGATCAGTTCATGGCAACCCCGGGCCAGCGGCGAGCGGATCGAGCCCGGCACGGCGAAGACTTCCCGCCCCTGTTCGGCGGCGAGACGCGCGGTGATAAGCGAGCCCGAACCCAGTGCGGCCTCGATGACCACGGTGGCCCGAGAGAGGCCACTGATGAGCCGGTTGCGGCGCGGAAAATGCTCGGCAAGCGGCGGTGTGCCGGGCGGAAACTCGCTGGCCAGCGCGCCGTTTTGCGCGATGCGCTCGCGCACAGCCGCATTGCGCTTCGGATAGATGCGATCCGGGCCGGTACCGAGCACCGCCAGGGTTTTCCCGCCGACATCGAGGGCGCCCGCATGGGCGGCCGCATCAATGCCCATGGCGAGCCCGCTGGTAATCGTGTAGCCGGCCGCGGAGAGGAAGGCGGCGAACTCTGCGGCGATATCGCAGCCCGTGCCGCTGGGGTTGCGTGAGCCGACGAGAGCAATCTGCGGTGTGTCGAGCAGTGCCGCATCACCGGTCACGAACAGCGCAACGGGAGGGTCGTCGATCGCCGCCAGCAACGAGGGGTAGGCGGCGTCGCCCCAGCCGATCAGGTGGTGGCCTTGGGCTTCGGTCCAGGCAAGGTCATCCGCGAGGATAGCGCGGTCCGGCCGTGCCAGGCGGCGCAGGGCCGCGGCAGGTACGCCCGCGGCTTTGAGGGCGGCCTG
>JAKDMP010000213.1 GCA_030452225.1 Gammaproteobacteria bacterium | reverse complement strand
GGATCGCCCGACGCTTCAGGTGTCGGCCGAGGATACTTTCGAGCATGATCTGCGGCTGGACGAACTGGAGCCGCATATTCGCCGTTTGGCTGAAAAGACCTGGATCGCGGCACAGAGTGAACAGGGACGGGTGGCCCGTACCGTGGTGCTCAAGCTCAAGACCAGCGACTTTCGGGTGCTCACGCGCAGCCTGACACCGTCCTCGTATCCGACTTCCGCAGTCGAGCTGGCCGACATCGCCTGCGCCTTGCGCGAGCGGGTCGAACGCTCTCCGCAAAGCCGTTACCGACTGGTCGGCGTCGGCCTGTCCGGCTTCATCGATCGCGCCGATTTCGCCGCCCAGGAGCAGCTTTTCTCGATGGAGAAGTGACATAACGGGCCATGCCAACAACTTGACGTTGCAGTTGGGTTGTCGCGCCCATGGGGCGCTCCTACATTGACTGCGATTGAGGCCTGCTTTTTTGTAGGAGCGCGCCATGCGCGCGACAGCCGGCAGGATGCCGGCGCTCCCACCGGCGACCGAAGCGCGCGGGTGAATAGGGGATGCCGTTAAAATGGATGAGATAAAAGCAGATTACCGGAGCCTTCATGGCGCAACAATCCGCAGGCGCGCGTTTTCGCGCCGCGCTCAAAGCCGAGTCGCCACTGCAAATCGTCGGCGCGATCAACGCCAATCATGCGCTGCTGGCGAAGCGCGCCGGATTCCGTGCGATCTACCTGTCGGGCGGCGGCGTGGCGGCAGGCTCGCTGGGGATGCCGGATTTAGGCATCAACACGCTTGATGATGTGCTCACGGACATTCGCCGTATCACCGATGTGTGCGATTTGCCGCTGCTGGTGGATATCGATACCGGTTTCGGGCCCAGCGCCTTCAATATTGCTCGCACGGTGCGCTCGCTGATCAAGGCCGGCGCGGCGGCCTGTCATATCGAAGATCAGGTGGGGGCCAAGCGTTGCGGGCACCGGCCCGGCAAGGCGATTGTGTCCGCCGAGGAAATGGCTGATCGCATTCGCGCCGCCGCCGAGGCGAAAATCGATCCCGACTTTTTTCTCATCGCCCGTACTGATGCGATTGCCGTGGAAGGTGTGGAGGCCGCGATCGAACGGGCGCAAGTCTGTGTCGAGGCCGGGGCCGACGGCATCTTCGCCGAGGCGGCCAATGATCTGCCCACCTACCAGCGTTTTGTCGAGGCGGTGAAGGTACCGGTGTTGGCAAACATCACCGAGTTCGGCAAGACGCCGCTGTTCACCCGCGACGAGCTGGCCGAGGCAGGCGTGGCGATGCAGCTCTTTCCGCTGTCGGCATTCCGCGCCATGAACAAGGCGGCGGAGAATGTCTATACCGCCATTCGTCGTGACGGCACGCAGAAAAATGTCCTTGACACTATGCAGACGCGCGAGGAACTCTACGAGCGCATTGGCTATCACGAGTACGAAAAGCAACTCGACAAATTATTTTCCAGGTAGGAGCGAGCTTGCTCGCGATCAGGTTTTTCAGGAGAGACGATGATGAATGAGGAAACGAAATCCGGATTCAAGCCCAAGAAGTCTGTTGCGCTGTCCGGCGTTACTGCCGGCAACACGGCGCTGTGTACCGTCGGGCGCAGCGGCAATGATCTGCATTATCGCGGCTACGACATTCTCGACATCGCCGAGCAATGCGAGTTCGAGGAAGTCGCCCATCTTTTGGTGCACGGCAAGCTGCCGAACGCGGCGGAATTGGCCAGCTACAAGAGCAAACTCAAACGCCTGCGTGGTTTGCCGGGTGGGGTGCGTTCGGCGCTGGAAGAGCTACCGGCGAGCGCGCATCCGATGGACGTGATG
>JAKDMP010000111.1 GCA_030452225.1 Gammaproteobacteria bacterium | reverse complement strand
TCATTGCGGGGCCGTTTTCGGTCGCGACTTCCACCGTGCAGCCGGCGCAGCCGCCGACCGCGCAGGCCATGTATTCTTCGAGCGAAACCTGGCAGGGCAGACCGTGGCGCGCGGCCAATGCCGCTACGGCCTCAAGCATCGGGGTGGGGCCGCAGGCATACAGGGCGGTTTCACGGCGTTCCTTTTCGGGCATCGCGGACAGGATGCCGTCCGCGAGCGCGGTGATGAAGCCGCGGAAGCTGCCGGGGATGTCGGCCCGACTTGCCAGCCGGTTGGCCACGGTTTGTCTTTGCAGGCGCGAGATGGCCTGCGCGTTTTCGATCGCAGCACTGCGCACGGGAAGCGTCGCCGGTTCGAGTTCGAAGGGAAAAGGAAGCTCGGAGCCGGCGAGAAGCAGTGGGGGCGGCTCACCCGCGGCCACCAGGAATTCCGCGTAATAGAGCATCGGCGGGATGCCGACGCCACCACCGATCAGAAGTTTTCTCGGGCGCTCCCCGATGGCCGCGAAGCAGTTGCCGATCGGGCCGATGAGTTCGCTTTCGTCGCCGGGCTCGAGTTCGGCCAGTGTCAGGGTGCCGTGGCCGACCTGCTTGAACAGGATTTCGATTTCGCCGCCTGCGGCACTCATGATCGACATGGGCCGGCGCAGCAGCCATTCGGGACCGCAGTCCATGTGCACGAAGCTGCCGGGCTTCGCGCGTGCGGCGATTGCGGGTGCGGCGAAGGCGAGCACATGCTGCGCGCCGTCGTAGCGGTCATGCCGCGTGACACGGGCTCGTTCGACGAGGATGCTGCCGGCGTTTGAATCAACCATGAACAGCCAGGCTGTGCGCCATGGTTTCGAGCACGGCCATGCGCACGGCAACCCCGTGACGGACCTGCTCGTGCATCAGGCTTTGCGGCCAGCGGGCCAATTCCCGGTCGAGTTCGACGCCCCAATTGACCGGTCCGGGATGGAGCAGCAGCACGTCCGGCTTGGCGTGTGCAGTCAATGTCTCGATATTCAGGCCGTAACGCCGGTGATACTCTTCGGCGTCGGGGCAATTGCCGACCGCCATGCGCTCGCGCTGAATGCGCAGCGCGATCACCACGTCGGCGCCGTCAAGGCCGGCGGCGAGGTTGTCGGTTGCGGCGCCCGCCAGCTCGCCGGGTGCGGGCAGAAAGGCGGCCGGGCCGACCAGGCGCAGGCTCCCCACGCCGAGGGTTTGCAGCGCGGCGATGGTGGAGCGGGCGACGCGAGAATGCGCGATGTCGCCGACGATGGCGACCGTCAGGCGCTCGATCTCGGGGCGGTGCAGGCGTATGGTGAGCGCATCGAGCAGACCCTGCGTCGGATGCGAGTGCGTGCCTTCCCCGGCATTTACGAGCGTGGTGTGCGCGGGGAGCGTTGTCGCGAGCTCGGCCATGATGCCGTTTTCGCCGTGCCGCAGGACGAAGTGCTGCACCCCCATGGCCGCGAGGTTGGCGAGCGTATCGGCGAGCGTCTCACCCTTGGTGGTCGAGGAGGTATCGGTATCGAAAGTGAGCACGTCCGCGCCCAGCCTTTTTGCCGCCAGCTCGAAGGAAAAGCGCGTGCGCGTGCTGGGTTCGTGAAAGAGTAGTGCCGCGGCCTGACCGGCCAGCCGGTCGCGAAAGGCCGTGCTCGCGTCCGAACCCAGGAATTCTTCGGCCGCGTCGAGCAACCGGCCAAGCGTCGTCCGATCCAGGTTTTCGAGGGCGATCAGCGTTCGAGTTGGTTCAATCATGCCGGACTTCCGTCAACCAGCCGCGGAGAATTTCGCAGGCCGCCTGGGCGTTGAGTTGATCACGGCCGCCGCGCCGCGCGCCCTGCTGCCGCTGCCCGGCGAGCGTTTCACGCGCCGCTTCCGTGGAGAGCGCCTCGTCCCAGAGTTCGACGGGGAGTTGCGCGCGCCGGCCCAATTCATCGGCAAAATCCCGAGCCGACTGTGTGAAAGTGGAATCGCGCCCGTCGAGATGCCGTGGCCGGCCGACCACCAGTCGCCCGGGCCGCCATTCCCTTACGAGGTTCAGGATGGCGGGCCACGGCGGTGCCGAATCCGCTTTGCCGTGCAAGCAGGCCAGGGCGTGGGCGGTGCCGGTGACTGTCTCGCCCACGGCAACGCCGATTCTTCGGGTCCCGAAATCGAAACCCAAAACCGTCTGCTGTGTGCCTTGCGCCTTCGACATCGCCGCGCAGTTTATCAACTCTGCGCCGTGGACGCCCGGTTTCGCCGAGGCGAAGAAGCGAAAACGGCGGGAGCGGCGCGCTGAAACATGTTGACGCCGTATCGCGACGGGGACCGTCGCTCCTGCACTTCCTATTGGCACCCCCGTCCTGTAGGAGCGGGCCATGCCCGCGACCCGGAGCACAACGCCGGCGCCGCGGGGTCGCTCCCACAGGCTATCGTCAACTCTGTCCTGTCACGCGTGCCCGATCTGGGTGCTGAACCGCGCCAGATCCAGCCCGATCAGCGCGGCGGCCTGGTGCCAGCGTTCTTCCACGGCCGTTTCGAAAATCAGTTGCGGGGTGGCGGGTACGGCGAGCCAGGCATTGTCGGCGAATTCCTGTTCCAGTTGCCCGGCTCCCCAACCCGAGTAGCCGAGCATGAGCATGAAACGGCGCGGTCCGGCGCCTTCGGCAATGGTGGCCAGCACGGCTTCGGAGGCACTGACTGCGAGCGAGTCGCCCAAGGCCAGCGAGTCATCGTTCATGCCGGGTGAATCGTGCAGCACGAAACCGCGCTCGCCCTGCACCGGGCCGCCGGAGAACAGGGGCGTGGTTTTGAACTCCGGAATCGAAACGGGAAGATCGAGCCTGCTGAGCACCTGGCCCAGTTGCAGCGGCAGTTTGCGATTGACGGCCAGCCCGAGGGCGCCGTCTGCATTGTGCTCGCAAACCAGGATGACGCTTTTGGCAAAGTTCGGATCCTGCATCGACGGCGTTGCAATCAGCAGCCGACCGGCAAGCGCGTCGGTGGAGATACCGCTCATATCATTCGGCGGAGGTCTTCGCAGGGGGCGCCGTAGCCGGTGCAGGCACCGTGTACGACGTGGTGGTGAGTTGTTCGACGCGGTAGCCGTCTTCCCTGAGCAGGGCGATCAAGCCGTACTCGCCGGCCATGTGTTCGGCGCCCACCACGACAAAACAGGTTTTCCCGTTGCGGAAACAACGCTCGAGCGTCGGCATCCAGCCGCGATTGCGTTTTTCGAGCAGCTCCGTGCGAAGGTCGGGATATTTTGCAAAGTCGCTTTGTGCAATGGCACTCAACTCTTCGAGGTTGCCGACACGCCAAGCCGCGTGCAGTCTCATGAGTTCATCCCTCAACTTCGACAGGCCCTCCAGGGTTTGCAGGAGAAAATGACGCTGTGTTTCGATGTCGAGCGAATTGAAGAAGCTCAGTTGTTCGCTGATCGTTTCCAATCCGATGATCGGCATATCTCGTTGCTGCGCGAGCCCCGCAAAGTGAAAGTCCAGGCCGAGTGACGGCACATAGCCTTGTTCCCTGAATTGTTTCGCCGAAATGCGAAAGGCGGCAAACCAGGGCTTGTAGTGTTCGTAAGGGGCGAGGTCCACACCGTCCTTTCCGGCCAGTTTTTGCGCCTTGTCCCACCCCTCGCCCATGGCGTCGGCGAGGGTGTTGCCCTCGGGAAGCACGGCAAAGGATTGGATTGCCTTTTTCACCTCGCCCGGTGAAATCACGTTCAGGTTGATTTCCTCGATCAGGAGGTTGGATTGCTTGAAGGCCTGCTTGAACGCTTCGGGCAAGGGGTAGTCGGCCCTGGAGAGGGCATGCATCGAGCCGGCCAGGTACAGATGCTGCCCTTGCCCGTTGCCGACTTTCCAGAGCGGCAGCGGGTGGCTGTCCGCCGCGCGCGCCGCGCTGGCGAGTGTCAATCCCAGCGCGAACAGGAGGGTCGCGGCGACGATGCGCCGCAATGAGAATTGCATTGCAGTATTCATGCCGTTCATTCTATCGGGTCGCCGGGCTCCATGTCGCTACAATAATGCCTTTGCCGCCCAAAGTACCCATCAAATGTCCACGCGTACCCTGAGCATGACCGATGTCCTATACGATTACCTCCTCACGCAGACCTTGCGCGAACGCCCGCTGCTGTCGCGTCTTCGGGATCTTACCCGCGAGCTTCCCGAGTCGAACATGCAGATTTCGCCCGAGCAGGGACAATTCATGGCCTTGCTGGTCAGGCTCATCGGGGCGCGGCGCTGCCTGGAAATCGGCACCTTCACGGGGTATTCCTCCACCGTGGTGGCGCTGGCGATGCCCGGAGACGGGCGCATGGTGTGCCTCGATGTGAGCGCGGAATACACCCGCCACGCCCGCGACGCCTGGCGCGAAGCCGGCGTGCAGGACAAGGTCGACCTCAGGCTTGCACCGGCGCTGGAAAGCCTGCAAGCCATGCTCGAGGCGGGTGAAGCGGGGAGCTTCGACTTCGCCTTCATCGATGCCGACAAGGACCATTACGACGCTTACTACGAATCGGCGCTGGAGTTGTTGCGGCCCGGCGGGCTGATCGCCATCGACAACGTGTTGTGGAGCGGGCGTGTTGCTGATGAAGACAACGACGAAGACAGCACCTTGGTGATGCGCAAGTTGAACCGCAAGATTCGTGGCGACGAGCGCGTGGACATGTCGCTCGTACCGATCGGCGACGGTTTGATGCTTGCCCGCAAGCGATGAGCCGGCTGCGATGACAATGGAGGAGCGCTACCAACCGGCATCCGTGGAACACGCCGTCCGGGAACTCTGGGAAGCGCGTGATGCTTTTCGCGTCCAGGAAGACGCCGGGCGCGAGAAGTTCTATTGCCTCTCCATGCTGCCGTACCCGAGCGGCAGGCTGCATGTCGGCCACGTGCGCAACTACACCATCGGCGACGTGATCGCCCGCTACCGGCGCATGCGCGGGGCGAACGTGCTCCAGCCGATCGGCTGGGACGCCTTCGGCCTGCCGGCGGAAAACGCCGCCATCCAGAACCACACGCCGCCCGCCGCGTGGACCGACCGCAACATCGCCGAGATGCGCGGCCAACTGAAGCGCATGGGATTCGCGTTCGACTGGTCGCGCGAGCTGGCCACCTGCGATCCCGAGTATTACCGCTGGGAACAATGGTTCTTCGCTCGCCTGTTCGAGAAGGGTCTGGTGTACCGCGCCCGTGCCGAGGTCAACTGGGATCCGGTGGACCAGACCGTGCTTGCCAACGAGCAGGTCGTGGACGGGCGCGGCTGGCGTTCGGGCGCGCCGGTCGAGCGGCGCGAGATTCCGCAATGGTTCCTCCGGATCACCGATTATGCCGACGAGTTGCTGGAGGATCTGGAAAAACTCGACGGCTGGCCCGACGAGGTGCGTACCATGCAACGAAACTGGATCGGGCGCAGCGCGGGCGTGGAAATCAGCTTCGCACTGGTCGGCCGCGACGAAACGCTCGAGGTGTTCACCACGCGCCCGGACACCTTCCTCGGCGTGAGCGCGATCGTGATTGCGGCCGGGCATCCGTTGGCAACGGCGATGGCCGAACAGGACGCGAGGCTCGCCGCATTCATCGAGGAATGCCGCCACGGCGGGGTGAGCGAGGCGGCGGTGGAAAGCCAGGAAAAACGCGGCTGCCCAACCGGTCTCGCGGCGGTGCATCCGCTTTCCGGCGAACGGCTGCCGATCTGGGTGGCGAACTTCGTCCTCATGCATTACGGCACCGGCGCTGTGATGACCGTGCCCGGCCACGATCGGCGCGATTTCGAGTTTTCACGAAAATACGACTTGCCGATCCGTCAGGTTCTTGCCCGGGACGCCGAGCACTGGTCCATGGAGGAATGGCACGACTGGTACGCCCGCAAGGACGATGCCATGCACGTGGTCAACACCGGTCACGGTATGGACGGGCTGACTCACGCCGAAGCCGTGGAACGCATGTCCGCCTTGCTCGAAGAGCGAGGCTGCGGCAAGCGGCAGACGCAATATCGGCTGCGCGACTGGGGCGTTTCGCGCCAGCGTTATTGGGGCTGCCCGATCCCGATCGTGCACTGCGGCGATTGTGGGGCGGTACCGGTACCGGACGAGGAGCTTCCGGTACGACTGCCCGACACCCCGGACTTTGCCGGCGTGGCCTCGCCGCTCAAGACCGACGTCGAGTGGCGCAAGACCAAGTGTCCGCATTGCGGCAAGGAGGCTGAACGCGAAACCGATACCTTCGATACCTTTTTCGAATCGTCCTGGTATTTCGTGCGTTACTGCTCTCCCGACGCCCGCGCGATGACCGACGAAAGGGCAGGGTACTGGCTGCCCGTGGATCAATACATCGGCGGCATCGAGCATGCGGTGTTGCACTTGCTCTACGCGCGCTTTTTTTACAAATGCATGCGCGACGCGGGGCTGGTGCCCGGCGACGAACCCTTTACCCGGCTGCTGACCCAGGGTATGGTCGTTGCCGAAACCTTCTATCGGGAAGAGGGTGCGCGGCGCGAGTGGTTCAACCGCGGCGATGTCGAGGTGAATCGCGACGACAAGGGCGGCACGGCCGCGGCACGGCTCAAGACCGACGGCGGGGCGGTTCTGTGTGGCGGCATCGAGAAGATGTCCAAGTCGAAGAACAACGGCGTGGATCCCGAAGCGCTGGTTGCCCGATACGGCGCCGATACGCTGCGCCTGTTCACGATGTTCGCGGCGCCGCCCGAACAGTCGCTGGAATGGTCGGATGCCGGCGTCGAAGGCGCGTCGCGGTTTCTGCGCCGCCTCTGGCGCCTGGTGCACGCGCATGTCGAATCCTCCCCCCTTTTGCCGTCAGTCAGCGGTGGGAGCGCGCTTGCTCGCGATGCTGTTCTGTCCGACGCCACCCGGGCGCTCCGCCGCAAACTCAACGAAACCATCCGCCGGGTGACGGACGACTACGAACGCCGCCATGCCTTCAACACCGCCGTCGCCGCCAACATGGAACTGGTGAATGAGCTGTCCTCCTTCGCGGCGGACGATGCCGATTCGCGGGCGCTTGCCGACGAAGTGCTGGAGGCTGTGGTGCGCATGCTCGCGCCGATTGTCCCGCATATCACCCAGAGGTTGTGGGAGGCCCTGGGCCACGAGCATCTGGTGATGGACGCCGCCTGGCCGGAGGTGGACGAAGCCGCCCTGGTGCGGGACAGCATCGCATTGGTGGTGCAGGTCAACGGCAAGCTGCGCGGCCATATCGCTGTCGGGGCTGAAGCGTCCCGGGAGGAGATCGAAGCCGCGGCGCTCGCGGACGAAAATGTCAGGCGGCACATCGGCGGCAAGGCCGTGCGCCGCGTAATCGTCGTCCCCAAACGCCTGGTCAACATCGTCCTCTGACCGGCGCAGGCCGCCCGCGCCGGTTTGAATTCATGCCGTCATGCCGGCGCAGGTCGCCCGTGCCCGTCATGCCGGCGCAGGCCGGCATCCAGTGTAGTAATGAATCGCGGTCTGTGACCG
>JAKDMP010000212.1 GCA_030452225.1 Gammaproteobacteria bacterium | reverse complement strand
CAGCCAAGTGGTGCATTCAGGAAGAAGGTTGCCGATGTCGAGCACTTGCAAATCGCGGCGGTCTTCGTCGCGCAACGCCATTTCGGCCAGTATGCCGACGCCCAGGCCGGCGCGCACATAGGTCTTGATCAGGTCGGCGTCGCGGGCGGTGCAGATGACCTGTGGCTCAAGGCCTTCGCGCCCGAAAGCGCGGCGCATGGAGGACTCGGCGCGTTGCACGGACTCGTAACTCACCAACGGGTGCGCGGACAGGGCTTTTAACGAAGGCATCGACGGGTCGGCGGCGAGGGGATGATCGGGTTGCGTGATGGCGACGCGATGCCAGCGATACAGCGGAATGGCGCGGTAGTCGGCGGGCGGGCCGCCGGTAGTGCTGAGAATGGCGAAGTCCACGTCGTTGTGTTCAAGCAGCCCCAAAATTTCCGACTCGCCGCCGGGCATCAGGTGGACGCTGACTTCCGAATGCGCCTGATTGAAACGCGCGATCGGACCGGGCAGGGCGTACCGCGCCTGGGTGTGGGTGGTGGCGATGCGCAGGGAGCCGTCAACCTCTTGACGCAGATTGGCGGCCAACACGCGGATGTTCGCGACCTCTTCAAGAATCACCCGTGCATGTTCGATGACTTGCGCGCCGGCCGGGGTAATACCGGACAGGCTTTTGCCCTTGCGCGTGAAAATACGGAAGCGCAGCTCGCCTTCGAGCTGGCGAATCTGTTTGGACACGCCCGGTTGGGTGGCGTGAACGCGCTCGGCCGCCGCAGTGATATTGAGGC
Source organism: Gammaproteobacteria bacterium (assembly GCA_030452225.1). Lineage (GTDB taxonomy): Bacteria > Pseudomonadota > Gammaproteobacteria > JAKDMP01 > JAKDMP01 > JAKDMP01. Next base: position 1,079 of record JAKDMP010000212.1, on the reverse strand, counting down.
CGGCATCCACGATGGCGGCGAGGTATTGGAGCTGGGTCAAGTTCATGATCGAGTTCCTGCTGCGGGCGATAATCGGTAAGCATACTGTGCCCAAAAGCCGTGTTGGGCACAGGGGGCAATATTACCCGATCCGCACTGCAATTAATTGATAGATAACGAGTTTTCATTATAACTATTTGTTATATAGAACAAAACAATCACCATTTCACAAAGCGCCGCCGCGCCCCTACCATTGACGGCAACTACTCGTTGTTTGGGTGCCCTTTGTTCTCTTCGCGTCTCTACCCGCTGTTCGTCGATCTGTCCGACCGCCGTGTACTGGTGGTGGGCGGCGGCGCCGTGGCGGAACGCAAGGTGCGGGCACTGATCGATACGGGCGCGCGGATCCAGATTGTTGCCGAGACGCTTTCAAGCGGGCTTGAGGCGTTGGTTGAATCTGACGAGGCTGTATGGCGACGGACAAAGTTTGCCGGCGCGATGCTCGACGCCGTGTGGTTGGTGATTGCGGCGACGGGTGATCGTGATTTGAATCGGCGCATTGCCGATGCAGCGCGGGCGCGGCGCGTGTTTATCAACGTGGTGGACGATGCCGCCTTGTCGAGTTTTCATGTGCCGGCGCTGATCCATCGCGCGCCCGTGCAAGTTGCTATCTCTAGTGGTGGCACGGCTCCCGCATTGGCAACCGCTATCCGCGAGCGGCTGGAAGCCAGCCTTGATGAATCTCTGGGTTCGCTGGCAACACTCTTGGGGCGCTGGCGTACACGGATCAAGTCAGCATTTCCCGACTTGATACGCCGCCGTGCTTTCTATCGCCATGTTTTGAAGGGTACGGCTGGGAAAGCCATTCGCGCCGGGCAAACTTGGGCCGCCGAGTCCGTGATCAGCAGTTTGCTCAAGGAGCAAAGTTCGACCGACCCGCCGCCAAGCGGTTGGGTCGCACTGGTCGGCGCCGGGCCGGGCGATGCCGGGTTGCTGACGTTACGAGGGCTTCGTCTGCTGGGCGAGGCGGATGTGATTTTGCATGACCGACTCGTAAGCGACGAAGTGCTTGCCTTGGCGCGGCGCGATGCCGAGTTCAT
>JAKDMP010000110.1 GCA_030452225.1 Gammaproteobacteria bacterium | reverse complement strand
TTTGGCCAGAAAGGCCATTATGGCGTGGCCTTGCTCGCCCGCGAGCCGCTGGAACGTCTCGCCGACGCACTGCCGGATTTCGAGGACACATCCCGCCGTCTCCTCGCCGTGCGCACCGGCTCTGTCGTGCTGGTGAATATTTACGTTCCCAACGGCCAAAGCGTCGGCTCGGACAAGTACGACTACAAGCTCGCCTGGCTGAAAGCGCTGACAAGCTTTCTCGAGCGGCTGCTCGGGGAAAATGCACGGGTCGTGGTCGTCGGCGACTACAACATCGCTCCCGAGGATCGCGACGTCCATGACCCGGCCGCCTGGGAAGGAAAGGTGCTGGTAAGCGAACCGGAGCGCGAGGCATTTCGCGGACTCATCGCCCTTGGCTTCGAGGACGGCTTTCGGCTTTTCGAGCAGGCACCGGAGAGCTATTCCTGGTGGGATTACCGGCAAGCGGCCTTCCGGCGCAACCGCGGGCTGCGCATCGATCACGTTCTTTTGTCGCCCGCGCTCGCGCGTCGCTGCCAATCGGTCAGCATCGACCGGGTGCCGCGCGGCTGGGAGCGGCCCTCCGACCATACTCCGGTCGTGGCAGTGTTCGACTGATGTCGCGCGCAGAAACTCCGCGACAATTTCGACTGCGCGCCGGCGTCACGATTGCCAACAAGTACCGCGTGCTACACCAACTCGGCCGCGGTTGGGAAGGCGAGGTCTATCGCGTCGCGGAGCTGGCCACCGGGATCGAGCGTGCCGCCAAGCTTTTTTATCCGCTGCGAGACCCGCGCGGCCGGGTCAGCGCCTGGTACGCACGCAAGCTCGATCGGCTGCGCCGCTGCCCGATCCTCATTCCCTACCTGACCTCGGAAACGCTCACCATCCGCGGCGAGCCGGTACGGGCGCTCATCTCGGAACTGGTGGAGGGTGAGGTCCTGTCGCGCTTCATTCGCCACCAGCCCGGCCATCGCCTGAGCGCCTTCGAAGGGCTGGTGTTTTTGCATCGCCTGGCCATGGGACTCGAATCCATTCACGCCTTTTCCGACTATCACGGCGATTTGCACGAAGAAAATCTTGTCGTCCGGCGCGTGGGCGTGGACTTCGATTTGCGGCTGGTGGATGCCTACCGCTGGAGCGGCCCGCGGCGCGAGAGTATCCGCGAGGACATCGTCGACGCCGTACGCCTGTTTCATTTCGCACTCGGCGGACAGGCGCGCTATGCGCGTCAACCGCCGGAGGTCAAGGCCATCTGTCGCGGTCTCAGGAAAACCCTGATTCTGCGCCGCTTTCCGACTGCCACGGCACTGCGGCGGCATCTGGAAAGCTTCGAGTGGCAATCCCGACGCTGAAAGGAGACGCTTCCATGTTTCTGTTGATACCGGGATTGATCGTGTTTTTCGCCGCGCATCTCGCCATCGCCGTGCCCGGCCTGCGCGAAACTTTGGTCGTGCGGTTCGGGAAATGGCCGTACAAGGGGATGATTGCGGCCATTTCGATTGCCGGTTTCATCCTCATCGTGCTCGGCATGGGCAATGCCGGTCACATCGGGCTGTGGACGCCGCCGCCCTTCGCGCGCCCGATCGCGACCGGGCTCATGCCGCTCGCTTTCATCCTCGTGATCGGTGCCTACGTGCCCTGCAACCTGAAACGGCTTTTGCGCCATCCCATGATGCTGGGCGTCGCCCTGTGGGCCGGGCTGCACCTTCTGGCCAACGGCGATCTCGCGGGGTTGCTCCTGTTCGGAAGCTTTTTCGCCTATTCGCTGTTTATCCTGATCGTCCGCCGTGACATCGCACCGAGCGCTCGCACCTACCCGGCCGCAAGCGACCTGGTCGTGGTCGTCTCGGGCATCGTGCTGTACGCGACCCTGCTGACGCTGCATCCTCTACTATTTGGACATGCTGTGGTTTTTTGATTCGGGTTGGCGACAATCCGTTAACGAATCCCCGCATGAAACCCTTCGTCGTCACCCCGGCGAAAGCCGGGGTCCGGTTTGAATACGCATCCCGGCCCTGGCCGGGATTCATGAAAGACTCATGCCGGCTTGCGCCGGCATGAGGCGGCAAGTACAAACTTTTTCGGATTATTTTTTTTCGGACTCCGCCCCTGTCGAAGCATCTTCGCTCTTCTTGCCGGCCTCGTCGTCCGCCGCCGTGTTGGCGTTCCTGCTGCGGTGGGCGTGAAGCGCCGGCGCCGCGACGATCGTCAGGAGAAAAACGATCAGGATGATGACGAGTTGCCAAATGCTGATGCCGCCGAGGCCCATGAGTTTCTCCTTTGTTCCGCGTCTTGTAGTTTAACAGGCTGTTGAAAAAACGTAGCGAGCGAAGGCAGGCTGGGCGCGGACGGAGCGCAGAAACCGCAGTGTACACGCAAGTACATGAGGATTTCGAGCACCGCCCGCGTCCGGGATGCCGAGCGCAGTAGTTTTTCAGCAGCCTGTTAACGCGCCTCGAGCCAGAAGGTAACCGGCCCGTCGTTGGTGAGCGAGACCTGCATGTGGGCGCCGAATCGCCCCGCGGCTACCGGTTCATGGCGCTTGCATGCGCCTTCCAGTACCAGTCCGAAAAGCCGTTGCGCCAAATCCGGCGGCGCGGCACGCCCGAGGCTCGGGCGCGTGCCCTTGGCGGTGTCGGCGGCGAGCGTGAATTGCGGCACGAGCAGGAGCCCGTTTCCGGTGTCCTCGAGGCTCAGGTTGAGACGGCCGGCGCCATCGCCAAACACACGGTAGGTCAACAGGCGCTCCAGCATGCGTTCGGCCTGCGGCTCGCCGTCGCCGCGTTCGACGCACAGGAAAACGAGCAAACCCGCACCAATTTCGCCGACGCATTCGTCCTCGACATGCACGGCCGCCTGCGTCACTCTTTGCAGCAATCCAATCATGGCGAAAACTCCAGAGTGAAACCTCCCCTCCCGTGAAGGAAAGGCCATTCTCCATTCACCCTCTCCCTTGCAGGGAGAGGGTTGGGGTGAGGGCGATCAAACCGCCGCAGCGCCCGCCTTGCGGCACGGCCATTTTCTGGTTGATTGCCGGCACGTCTGCTAGACTTCGAAAATATTTTGCATCCGCTTATCGGGGCGGGCAAGGGAAAAGTCGATGAACAGTTCGTCGGAACACGAAAGTTTGACCCTCAAGGAGCTGACGATACGGGGCCTGATTCTCGGCATCCTCATCACGCTCTTGTTCACCGCCGCGAACGTCTACTTCGGCCTCAAGGCCGGGCTCACTTTTTCCACCTCGATCCCCGCCGCCGTCATTTCGATGGCGATCCTGCGCTGGCTGAAAAACTCGAGCATCCAGGAGAACAACATCGTGCAAACGGTGGCCTCTGCGGCAGGCACGCTTTCGGCGATCATTTTTGTTCTCCCGGGGCTCGTGATCCTCGGCTTCTGGAGCGGCTTTCCGTTCTGGATGTCGTTCGGCATCTGCGTCACCGGCGGCATCCTCGGCGTGATGTACACGATCCCGTTGCGCCGCGCGCTGGTCACCAACTCCGATCTGCCATACCCGGAAGGCGTCGCCTGCGCCGAGGTCCTCAAGGTCGGCTCCGGGGAGGAGGAGGATCCGGATGCCGAGGCCGTCGAGGCCAAGAGTGCGGGACTCAAGGCGGTGACCGTCGGCGGCATCGTCGCCGCAATCTTTTACGTCATCGTGCAGACGAAGGTTTTCGCCGCCAGCCTGTCGGGCTACTTTGGCTTCGGGAGCGACCGGGGCGCCGCCACCGGCTTCGATTTCAGCCTGTCCTTCGCGCTCCTTGCCATCGGCCACCTGGTCGGGCTCTCCGTGGGCATTTCCATGCTCGTGGGCGCAATCGTCGGCTGGGGATGGCTCGTGCCGATGTACTCGATCATCGATCCGGGCACCTTCGTCAACCCCGGAAGTGCCCCCGACGTGGCCCACCAGACCTGGGAGCACTATGTGCGCTACATCGGCGCCGGCGCCATCGGTGTGGCCGCCATCTGGGCGCTGGTGAAGCTCGTCAAGCCCGTGATGGTCGGTCTCGCCGGCGCCATGGCAGCCGCGCGCACGCGCAAGGCCGGCAAGGGAGATACGCTCCCCCAAGTCGAGCGCGACATGCCGATCGGGATCGTCACCGCGATCACCGTGCTTTGCCTGATACCGATCGCATATCTCCTGTGGCACTTCGCCGGCATCAACGGGCTTACTGCGGCCATGTCCACGCTTGTGATCGGCGGGATCATCTTCGTTGTCATCCTGAGCTTTTTCGTTTCCGCCATATGCGGCTACATGGCCGGATTGATCGGCTCCTCGAACAGCCCGCTCTCGGGCGTCGGCATCCTGGTCGTGGTGCTTGCCGCACTGCTTCTCCTGGTGGGCGTAAAATCCGATCTCCCGGCCGACACCGGCAAGGCGCTCGTGGCCTTCGCGCTGTTCATCACTTCGGTGGTATTTGCCGTCGCCTCGATCGCCAACAACAACCTGCAGGATCTGAAAACCGGCCAGCTCGTCCATGCCACGCCGTGGAAGCAGCAGTTCGCCCTGGTCATCGGCGTGATTGCGGGGGCGGTCGTGATCCCGCCCGTACTCGATCTCCTGGCCCAAGCCTACGGCTTTGCCGGCGGGCCGCATGCGACGGAAAACGCCCTGCCCTCCCCACAGGCGGGGCTCATCTCCGCGCTCGCCCGCGGCGTCATCCAGTCGAGCATCGACTGGAGCCTGATCGGCATCGGCGGCGCCATCGGTGCCGCTGCCGTCATTCTCGATGAAGTTCTCGCCCGCACCACGAAGCGCCTGCGCATGCCGCCGCTCGGTGTCGGCCTCGGCATTTATCTTCCGACCTCGACGACACTCATGGTCGTCGTCGGCGCCATCGTCGGCTGGTGGTTCAACCGCAAGGCGAACCGCAAGTCGAAGCCCGAAGCGCTCAAGCAACTCGGCGTGCTCCTCGCCTCGGGACTCATCGTCGGCGAGAGCATCCTCGGCGTCATCTTTGCCGCCGCCGTCGCCTTCTCCGGCTCGAGCGCCCCGATCGCTCTCGTCGGAGAGAACTTCGCCATCCCTGCCATTGCCATCGGCGCCATCGTCTTCATTCTTACCGTCATGGTTCTCTACCGCTGGCTCTTCCACCTCGCCCGCGATTGATTGCGTTTCGTCTTTACAGATTGATCTGTCTGAATTTGCCTTTGCCGCTGAATGGCCACGGCACTTCGAAAGCTGCCCCGTTTTCCAGACCTTGTGCTTCTACGACAATGCGCGGCCACCACCTGACAAGATTGTAGGCCTTGGGCCAAAAACGCTGGTATGACCAACTTTCCCCCAGCATGAATACTTTCAGCCCGGCACGACGGAGCACTTTTCTTTCTAATCCCTTGGTAAATTTGTCGTGGTGATCACTACCCAGTCGCTTTCCAGGGACAGCGATGATATCCAGTGATCGTCCGGTACTTGTTTCTCGAACTTATCCTGCAGATGGATAACCTGCTCTACATCGTCTTCTCTGCCCTTTTGCGGTTCGTCAAGCGCGCAAGCCAGCGCCGCAGGAAGGTTATTGTCGAAGAAAAACTTCAAGCGGCGAGCCGCTTTTCAAAACGAAGGGCAGCCGTAACGGCCTCGATCTCAACCTCGAATTGCCGTGCTACTTGGCGCTTATCACCATCTTCTGCCAAGTAAGCATCGTGAAGAATATCTGTCCGGATGTTCGTGCCAATAACTATCGGTTTGCCAAATGCTATCGTGGGGTCCAGCACGATGTCTCTGCGATTCGGCTCCGGGAACCACCGTGAAGCGCGTTCAGCGTCAGATTCGATGCCCGCGTAAAGTGACGGCCGGATGATTTCCTCGAAAGCATATTGCTTTTTCGGCAGGTCCAGAAGGGCAATCTCACCACTTTCGCGAGCAGCCTCCAAGAATATGGTCTTTCCATCCGTTTGAAAGCTGAGGCAGGTGAAGGGGTAAGGGTTATCGAGTGCCTCGCGAGCATGTGCGGCAGCAATGCGGACCGTCTGCAGGCTTACACCATATTCGCGGAATCGCTTAACAAAGCGGGCTTCCAGGAGATAGTGAAAACTTAAGCCATTGAGGCCGCTGCTCTCCAGCTCGGTAGTCCACAGCGGCGGACTTCGCCGACGTTTGCCATGCAACAATTGGCTGTACCCTTGCAGCCACCTGCGCAGTTCTTGAGGCTTCGCCCCTATGACGTGCGCGCCTTGTGAAAACGTGTATAAACCGAGTCCCGTAAGCTGCATGACGGTGAATTCACTCCACTACATTTTGGCGCTGCGGCATTTTGCCACAATGAACTTCACGGTTTGATTTGAAAGTTCAGGCCTATGATGCTATGGTGCGCATACATCTAAACATCAAATGCCATGAGGACGACGCTGAATCTGGAGGACGATGCCCTGGAGGCGGCGCGCAAGCTGGCGGCCGTGCGCCGGCAGCCGTTGGGCCGGGTGATCTCGGAGCTGGTTCGGCGCGGGCTGGCAGTCCGCAGTTCGTATCCGGCGTCGGAGGATGGCTTTCCCGTATTCCAGGTGGCGGAGAACAGCCCGCCCATCACTCTGGAGGATGTGAAGATCGACGAGGACGAGTTGGCTTGAACGGTTATCTGCTCGACGTCAACGTGTTGATCGCCCTGACGTGGCCGACCCATGTTCATCACGCGATCGCGCGCCGTTGGTTCGATCGCAATGCTGCCGCCGGTTGGGCGACATGCCCGATTACCCAGCTCGGATTCGTGCGGGTGTCGTCAAACCGAAAGGTGATCCGCGATGCGGCCCCGCCGCGCGAAGCCGTCGCGATGCTGGAGCGTCTCATGCGCTTGCCCGAACATACCTTCTGGCCGGATGAAATCGGTGTGGTTTCGAAGGGGCCGTTCGCATCGCTCGCCTTTGTCGGCCATCGGCAAGCGACGGATGCCTATTTGCTTGCCTTGGCGCGAAAACGTGAGGGCAAACTTGCAACTCTCGACAAGGGGGTAGCAGAATTGATAAGCAAGCGCAACGAGCGCTCACGCTGGGTCGAATGGATCGCGTATTAGGCAACCAGATTGAGAAGAAATAATCGATGGAAATGCTCATCAATCTCGATGTCGACGATTTGCGAAAGGCGATTGATTTCTACAGCAAGGCCTGCGGGTTATACGTTGGCCGCCGTTTCGGTAATGACGGCGTGGAGATGCTGGGTGCTGCGGCGCCCATTTATCTGCTCCTGAAGCCGGCCGGAACGTCAGCCTGCGCTGCCACTTCGCAGCTTCGAACTTACGATCGTCATTGGACGCCGGTGCATTTCGACTTTGTTGTCGAGGACATCGAAGCCGCCGTGCAAGCAGCCCTCGAAGCCGGCGCGCGGACGGAAAGTCCGATCCAGAGCCGCAAATGGGGACAACTTGCGCCCATGGCCGACCCCTTCGGGCACGGATTCTGTTTCGTACAGTTCCTGGGCAGAGGCTACGACGAGATTGCCGAGCCGGAATCGGGGTGAACGGTTCTCTGCGGTGCTCGAGGGTGTTAACCTGCAATATTCACGAGGCCGACCGGCGCTGGCTTGCAAGTTATTGAACGAATTCCGGAATGTGGCATGATGAGGCAAG
>JAKDMP010000016.1 GCA_030452225.1 Gammaproteobacteria bacterium | reverse complement strand
CCTGGCTTGCTGCGAATTCCGCAATCACTCGCGATGCCTCATGAATAATGCAGGCCAGGAGCGCGCCGCGGATCCCCGGCGCCGTGAAAATCACCGCGCCGATGCTCGCTTCACGCCGCTGCGTACGAAGCCGTAGGCGCTGATCGCCAGCCAGGCGCTTTCGATCAGCAGCGCGCCGGCATTGAGATCAACGGAGAGCGAGGCCGCGATGCCGGCGGCGCCGAGGGCGTTCAGCCACAGAAAACCCGCTTGCGTGCGCCGCAGTTTGCCGCTCATCGGCAGCAGGTAGGCGCCGAACACGGCGACCGCGCCCACCATGCCTGCGACTTCGAAAACGCCTATGGGGCGGTCTCCTCCGCGCTGCGGATTACTTCGTCTTCCTGCTCCGATATCGAGCCGCGTGAGCCGAGGCTGCCTACGAATTCGTTGTCCTTCCGGGCGCTGTCGTCGTCCTGCCGGCTACGCACGCCGAGCCACAGGATCACCGGGCTGAAACCGGCGAGGATGGCCATGCCGACGAAAAAGCCGTAGCAAGCCACCCCGTCCGGCCCCAGGTAGCTGATCAGCCACAGGCCGGCCAGGTAGGGCACGATCCACAGGGTATGGCGCCAGCCTTGCGGCAGCACGGCGCTGCAGCGCCCGCGCAGATACCCGATGAAGGTCCAGGAGAGGTAAAACACCACATAGACGCCGACGAAGCTCAACAGCCAGACAATGGTTTCATAGCCGGTCCAGTAGATGAGCCAGTTGGCGGAGATGAAGGCGAGCAGGGCCAGAGTGCGCAAGGCCCGCAGTCGAAACGGGCGTTCGGCGCCGGGCAGTGACTTGCGCAGCGAAATAATCAGTATCGGCCCGACGCTGTAGGAGAGCACCGTGATCATGACGACGGCGGACACCAGCTTCTGCCAGGAGGGGAAGGGGAAAAAGAACAGCAGGCCCACCACGTAGGCGATGATCAGCCCCACCCAGGGGACGCCGTGGCGATTGAGGCGCGTCACCACCTTGGGGGCGTTGCCCATTTCGCCGGCCGCCATGGTGATGCGCGGGCTTGCGGTGGCGTAGATGAAGCCCGTGCCGAGCGGGGAGATCACCGCATCGATGTAGAGAATGATCGCCCACCAGAAGGCGCCGACGGCGACGGCAATGGCCGCGAGTGGCCCGAACATGCCCTCGAAGTGCAGGTTCGTCCAGCCGCCTGCCATGTCCTCGGGGCTCAGTGCCATGATGAAGGCGATTTGCAGGCCGATATACACCACCGCGCCGATCAGCACCGAGCCGATCAAGGCGATGGGGACGTTGCGGCCGGGGTTGCGGGTTTCGCCCGCCAGTGCGATCGCCTGTTGAAAGCCCAGGTAGCTGAAGGCCACGCCGGCGGTCGCGATCGCCGTGAAGATGCCCGAAATCGGCACCGAGTCCACTTGGGCGACCATGTTCTCCGGATGGAAGGAGTAGATCAGCAGAATGGGGATTGTCGCCATCGGGATCAACAGTTTCCACCAGGTGGCGGTGCTGTTGATGGCCATCACCCAGCGCACGGCGAGGAAGTTCAGCGCGATGATGAAGGCGAGCAGGATGGCGGCGGCTACGTAACCTTCGGCGGTGAGCAGGCCCGTGGCGGTGTCGATCAGCCCCGGGAAGTAGCTGTTGGCGTACGTGAGTACGGCAATGACTTCGACCGGCGGGATGGAAACGAAGCCGAGAAAAAGGATCCAGCTCCAGATTTTACCGAGAAAATCCCCGTGGCTCACATGCGTCATGTGCACCAGCGCGCCGGAGTTCGGAAACATCGTCGAGAGTTCGGCGAACACGAAGGCGACAAGCAGGATCGCAATGGCGCCGCCGATCCATGAAAACACCGACAGGGGGCCTGCCTGAAGCGCTGCATGCAGGGCGCCGAACAGCCATCCCGAGCCGATGATGCTGCCGAGGCTTGCGTACAAAAGGCCGATTACACCGGCATCGCGGCGCAGTCTGGTGGGGCCTGCCATGGGGACTCCTTGCTGAATGGAAGCGGTCGCTCAACGGGCACTTTCCACGTTTTACCGGCAAAAAGTCAAGTTGCGGAAACTCTGAACGGTTGAGGTTCCGTCGTTCCTGCGCAGGCGCACTGCTGTGCGGAAAAAATGCATCCAACCCTCGCACAGCCTTGGCATGGGAGACTTCCGGGGCTATCCGCGTTTTGGAAACTCGATTATTACTCAATCGTCGTTCCCGCGAAGGCGGGAACCCAGTGAAATCAAGGGACGGATTGCTCGCGACTCGCGTCGCTCGCCCGTCGCGCCGTTTGCTTCGCACAAGTTCGCTCCGCTGCCGCCTTCCTCGCTACGCGAGCAAAGGGGAGAGCAGGATCGCAGGGTTGGCCGTCTATAATCTCGACTGGTCCTGCGGCAAGAGCATGTATGCTTGATGACGCTCCCGCGCTGCTCGAGGAGGCGATGGCCCGTTTCGATGCGCTGTGGAAGGAGGCACGTGCCTGCGCGCCCTGGGAACCCGATGCCATGAGCCTCGCTACCGCCGACGCCGAGGGCCGGCCCGGCCTGCGCACGGTCCTTCTGAAAGAGGCGAATGCGCGCGGCTTCGTTTTTTACACCAATTACGAGAGCCGCAAGGGGCGTGAACTCGCCGCCAATCCGCACGCGGCACTGTGTTTCTTCTGGCGGTCGCTGCGCCGCCAGGTCGTGGTGGAAGGCACCGTGGAGCGTCTGGCGGAGGCGCGCTCCGATGCCTATTTCGCCACGCGCGCGCGCCCCGCCCAACTGGGCGCCTGGGCTTCCGAGCAGTCCCGGCCACTTGTCGATCGCGCCGCGCTGCAGGCGCGCGTGGAGAAATTGGACAGGACCTATGCCGGTCGCGATATTCCGCGTCCGCCGCACTGGGGCGGTTTCCTTCTCGTTCCGGATCTCATCGAGTTCTGGACGCCGCACGAGGGCCGGCTCAATCAACGCGAACGCTATACGCGGGATGCCGCCGGCAACTGGTCCGTCGGCCTGATCAATCCATGAGTGGAGGAATTTCCTGCTACACTTTCCGGGTGAAGCGGTGAGGAAGTCCTTATGAAAAAATCCTGGTCCGACCTCGGCCTGTGGTTGACGGGCTTGGCGGTCATGGTGATCGGCGCGGCCTGCCCGATTTACCTTTTCAACTCCGAGGGCACCGAGTCGCTGTTCGGCAACATCGTTTATGTGCTGGCCGGCATTTTGCTGTTTCTGGCGGGTTTGGGCATCGTCGTTTTCCGCACCTGGCTGGCCGAAAATCCGCCACGCCGCCCGGAGCCGGAGTCGACACAGGCTGCGCGCGCCGATTCCTGACGGCGCGGCGCTGCTTCAAGCTCCTTTGACGGCCGGTCAGAAAATGCCGGCGATGGATTTGGCGACCACCTTCTGCAGCGCCGGCTTGGCGTAGTTGAATTGCAGGTGGCGTCCCGCCGCTTCGGCGGCGACCCGCGTGCGGTGCGTGTCCCAGGAAGACCCCATGCGCTGCTTGATCTGCAGATCCACCACCATCATGTAATGGTTTTCGCTCATCATGTAGCCGACCAGCGCGCCGATGCCCGCGCCGATGATCCCCGCGCGCGCGGACTGAATGCCCGAACCGCCGGCCGCGCCCTCGAGGATCGCGCCGCCGACGCCTCCGGCGAGCGCACCCGCCGCAGTATGGCTCTCGGTTTCCTTGCCCAGATAGCGCAGGTTGTATTGCAGGATGAATTCGGCCTTGCCCGGATCATGGGTGAGCGTGTAACCCTTGGCAAACAACGCCTGCTGCAGCGTCGGCGTGAAGTCCACGCCCTGCGCGCCGGAAGTGTTATGCCCATCGACGTAAATCACCCGCTTTTCGGCGACAACCGGCTGCAGGAAGATGGTCGAACTCATCTTCGTCTGCAAGCGCGCATCGCCGATTTGGGTGCCGGCATTGGTGGCTTGCGCGGGCGGCGGGCCGCTGGCCGCGCAGCCGGCGAACATGGCAAGGCCCAGTGCCATTGCGGCGAAGCCGAGGGACAAGCGGAAATTGGCGAAGGTATCCATGGTGTTCACTCTGTGGATCGACGGAGGTTATGACTTTTATTTTGCCAGAATTATCCGCGCAAGGGCAGGATTGCGGCGCTGTTACCAGCTTCCGGTGTTGGGCATCGAGGCCCAGGCTTCGGCGGGCGCGAGCGCTTCGCCGCGCTGCAGCAGTTCGATGGAGATCCCGTCCGGCGTGCGGACGAAGGCCATGTGCCCGTCGCGCGGCGGCCGGTTGATGGGGATGGCGGCCTCCATGAGCCTTTGACAAAAGCCGTGGATATCGTCCACCCGATAGGCGAGATGGCCGAAGTTGCGCCCACCGCGGTACTCCTCCTTGTCCCAGTTGTACGTCAGCTCGACGAGCGGCGCCTTGTGCTCCCTGGCCGCCTCGGCATCGCCGGGGGCGGCAAGATAAACCAGCGTGAAGCGCCCCGCCTCGACGTCCCTGCGGTCGATTTCGACAAAGCCCAGAAGGCTGCAGAAAAAGTCCAGCGTTTCGTCGAGGTCGCTTACGCGAATCATGCTGTGCAGGTAATTCATCTTTTGCCTCCTTTTGCGTTTCAGCCTTCGAGCGCGAACGGGTAGGTGATCCGCGTACCCTCGACCTGTGCAAAGCGCGTGAGCTTGTGCTCGCGCTCCGTCTTTTCGTTCATGATATCGAGCACCTTGAAGCCGCGCACCCGCATCGCATCCCCGATCAGCGAGCGGTGGCAGCGCCACGGGACGGCCTCGGCGCACATGATCGCGATGCGCTCGCTACGCGCCAGTTCGGCAAGCGCTTCGATTTCGCCGGCGAATTCATCCGTTTGCATGTAATCGGCGTAGCCGCGAAAACTCGCGTTCCTCCAGCCCTGATTGGGCGAGTCCTTGGTGGTGTGGCGCAGGCCGCCGAGCCCCTTGCGGTGCTCGTAGCCAATGCCGTGCGCGGAAAGGGAGCCGGGCAGGGTATCGCGGTTGAATTGCGGATTGTGGCGCGATTTCGGAATCGTTCGCACATCCACCAGCCGCTCGATGCCGTGCGCTTGCAGCAGCGCAAAAAACTCCTCGATAGTTCTGTTCGAGTGTCCGACCGTGTACAACGTGGAATTCATGTCATCCATCATACGATTTTGTTTCGAGAAAATCGTGATGACGTTCTTGACGAAATGCAAGAGCGGCCCATGGCTGCGACATGGAGCCGCGCATTCTGCCGACTGAATGCCCTCCGGGCGGGGTTGCTTTTGTTTCGCCAAAAGTAACCAAAAGCAGCGCGCCGACGAACGCGGCCTGCGTGCCTCCGGCACTCCGGCTCCCCTGCGATGCTCAGCCCAACGCGGTACGGGCGACAACTCGCCCTTCGGGCTCCAACACGTCGCCCTTCCCCCGCGCCGGGCTTGCGCTTCTCGGCGCGTTCAACGGCGCAAGAGAAGAGTCGCGGACATGCGATTTTCAGGGCTTCCACCATCTGCTGTCTCTGAGGATTTCCCTGGCGGCATTGTGACCCGGCAGGCCCGTGACGCCGCCGCCGGGATGCGAGCCGGAACCGCAAAGATACAGCCCGCCGAGCGGCCCGCGGTAGTTGCCATGGCCCAGTACGGGACGTGCGGGGCCGAGCTGGTCGAGCGAAAGCGCGCCGTGGAAGATGTCGCCGTCCACGAGCCCGAAACGGCGTTCCAGATCGAACGGCGTAAGCACCATCCTGCCGACAATGCTTGCCTTGAAATTGGGCGCGAACCGGTTGACCGTATCGATCACCGTTTCGGCGGCGGCATTCCGCTCGTCATCCCAACCGCGGCCATCGGGAAGTTGTGGCGCGAAGTGCTGGCAGAACAGGCTCGCGACGTGTTTCCCGGGCGGGGCGAGCGAATCGTCGAGCGTGCTCGGGATGACCATTTCCACGATCGGCCGGCGCGAGAATCCTTCGCGTCGCGCCTCCTCGAAGGCGTGGTCCATGTAGTCGAGCGACGGCGCCATGATGATGCCGGCTCCGTGATGCGGCCCCTCGCCGGGAAGGCAGGAAAAATCAGGAAGCTCGCAAAGCGCGACATTCATGCGCAGCGTGCCCGAACCGGACTTGTAATGCTCGATGCGCGTGTTGAAATCCTCGTCCAGGTGTTCGCGCCCAATGAGCGTGCCGAACAGGAGTTTGGGATGCACGCCGGAAACGATGCGTTTCGCATCGATGCGTTCGCCCGATTCGAGCACGACGCCGGCGGCGCGTCCTTTCGCGTCCAAAGCGTCCTCTTTTCCGAGGAGCGCCGGCATCTTGCCGGCTCTTGCGGCACCCATCCTGCCGACGATGATTTCGGCGACCGGTGCGTTCAGGCGAATCTCCACACCCAGCCGTTCGGCTTCGCGCGCCATGGCCTGCGTGATGGCGCCCATGCCGCCGATGGCGTGCCCCCAGGCACCCCGTTTGCCGTTCACCTCGCCGAAGACATGATGCAGCAGCACGTAGGCCGAACCCGGCGTGTACGGGCTCGCGTAGTTGCCGACCACCGAATCGAAGCCGAACACCGCCTTGACCGGATCCGATTCGAACCAGGCGTCGAGAAATTCCGCCGCGCTGCGCGTGAAAAGGGCCAGAAGATCGCGCTGCACCACGCGCGGCAGTTTCCACAGTTTGCGCCCCTCGCGCGCCGCGCGGAACATCGCCGGCAGTCCCGCGCCGACGGACGGCGGCGTAACCAGCGCGAGTTCGCGCAAGGTGCCCGCGGCTCGCTCCAGCATCGCCTCGTAGGCGGGCAGCCGTTCGGCATCACGTTTGCTGAAGCGCGCAAATTCGCGCTGCGTGGCTGCGGTGTCCGGCCCGACCTTGAGCCAGTCGCCGTCGGGAAGCGGCAGAAAGTTTGCCAGCGGCCGCTCGACGATCCGCAAGCCCTGCGCGGCAAGATGCAACTCGCGGATCACCCTGGGATGGAGGAGACTTACCGTGTAGCTTGCCGTCGAGTTGCGAAAACCGGGATGAAACTCCTCGGTCACCGCGGCTCCGCCGACCACGCCGCGCCGTTCCAGCACCAGCGTCTTCAACCCGCCGCGTGCGAGATAGCAGGCACACACCAGCCCGTTGTGCCCGCCGCCGATCACGATCGCGTCATACGCTTTCGTCATGTTGGTCCCGCCTGTCCGCCCCGGAAGAATAGACCATACCAGAGGCCGCCACACGCAAACCAGCGCGTCGGCGCGAAGACCGCCCTGTGCTAGGATGCGAAACTTCGCCCGCCCGGCTGCCGCAAAGAGAGGCTGAAATGAAACGATCAATCCCGTTCGTCACTTGTGCCCTGATCGCCCTGCTCACAATCCTCGCCGGCGGCCGCGCCGAGGCGAAGGACGCGACGGCCGCCGGCCCCGGCGATCGCGTCGTCTGCGTGTCCAAACAGATCAACGAGTTCATCTACGCGATCGGTGCCGAGGATCATCTCGTTGCCCACGACCTGACCTCGGTGTATCCGCCGCAAATCAAAAAACTGACTTCGGTCGGCTATCACCGGGCCTTGAGCGCCGAGGGAATCATCTCGATGCACCCGAGCGTGTTCCTCACCGACGGCAACGTCGGCCCGCGGGCGGTGCTCGAGCAATTGCGCAAGGTGGGCATTCCCGTCAAGGTGATGGCGCCGGGCAAGACCATGGAAGGCGCGCAGCAGCTCATGCTGCGGCTCGGCAAGTATTTCCATCGCGAGCAAGCCGCGGGAAAAGTGGTGGCCCAATGGCGCGCGAAGATGGCGAAGATCCGGCAGCAGAGCAAGAGTTGGGCGGGCAAGCCCGAGCCGCGCGTGCTCCTGATTCATTTCGGCCAGATCATCAACAACTATCTCGCCGTCGGTCGAGGCTCGCCTGCGGATCAGATCATCGAATGGGCCGGCGGCGTCAACGCGATTACAAAGAAGGCCGGCATGGTGCGTCTCACGCCGGAGATGATCGCCAAGTCCAGGCCCGACGTCATCATCGCCAACAATGTCGCCTTCGAGCGCTTCGGCAACGCCGAGAAGTTCGAGCAACTGCCGGGCGTGGGCCTCACTCCTGCGGCCCGGAGCGGACGCATCTACATGATCCCCGAACAGGCCATCATTTATTTCGGGCCGCGCACGCCGGACACCGTGCTGAAGCTCGCGAAGCTGCTTCATCCCGACGCCCTTTCCGGCAAGTAGTTTGCGAGGCGACCCGCAGGCTTTGCGGATTCGCGGATAGCGCCCGATGTTGCGGCGGCTTTCCTACGGCCAGATCTACCTCCTGCTCGGTGTCCTGCTGATCGGCGCGATGATCGCCTCGGCATCCATCGGCGCGACCACGTTCACGCCGCTGCAGATGTTCGGCTACATCGGCCAAGCCTTCGGCTGGGTGCAAGGCAGCAATCAGGACAGCCTGTGGCGCAACGTGTTCCTGCTGCTGCGCCTGCCGCGTGTGCTCATGGCGGCGCTCGCCGGGGCGGTGCTCGGAGTGGCCGGGACGCTGATGCAGGGCCTGTTCCGCAACCCGATCGTCGAGCCGGGCCTGACCGGCACCTCCGCCGGAGCGGCGCTGGGCGCATCCGTCCTGTTCGTGTTCGGGGGCCACAGCGCGCTGACCCTGCTCACGCCGCTCGGCTCCTTCGGCGTGTCCGTGCTCGCGTTCACCGGCTCGTTCATTGCGACCATGATCGTCTATCGCCTGTCGGTGAGCTTCGGCAAGGTCAACGTGTTCACGCTGCTTCTGAGCGGCATCGCCGTCAATGCCGTGTGCGCCGCAGGCACCGGCTTTCTCTTCTACATCGCACGCGACCCGCAGGCGCGCGACATCGCCTTCTGGCAGTTGGGCACCTTCAGCACCGCCACCTGGCACGGCACCGAGATGGTTGCCGTTGCCTTCGTCATTTGCTTTTTGTGGGCGCTGCGCCATGGAAAATCGCTCAATATGCTCATGCTCGGCGAAGACGAGGCGACGTACCTGGGCGTGAATCCGGCACGGCTCATCCTGGTGCTGATCATCGTCAATACCATCATGGTTGCCGTGACCACTGCGATGGTGGGCGTGATCGCATTTATCGGTCTGGTGATCCCGCACATCCTGCGCATGGTCAAGTCCGCCGATTACACCTTCCTGCTGCCGGGCTCGGCGCTGCTGGGCGCGTTGCTGATGGAAGTCATAGACATCATCGCACGCGTCGTCATCGCGCCGGCGGAGCTGCCGATCGGCATCATCACCGCGGTGGTGGGCGCCCCCGTATTCCTGTGGATCCTGCTGCGTCAGCAGCGTCGCGGACAGGCCGCTTTCTATGGCTGAACTCCAGGGCGTCCAATATCGCGCCGGCGACGTCCTGATTCTGGACGACGTCAGCGTTCGCTTCCGGACGCGGCGCTTCAACATGGTTCTCGGCCCCAACGGCGCGGGCAAATCCTCCCTGCTCAAAATCGCCACCGGCCTGGTTGCGCCCACCACTGGACAGGTTCTCTACGAAGAGCGCCCGATCGCAAGTTTCGGGACCGCCGCGCTCGCGCGAAAGCGCGCCGTCCTGTCGCAGCAGATCGAACTCGCCTTCGCCCTGACGGTCGAGAACGTGGTCATGATGGGCCGCTACCCGCACTTCGGCCGCGTGCCCACGGCACGGGACCGGGACATCGTCGCGCGGGCGCTGGAGCTGGTCGGCATGACGGCGCAGCGCGACCAGCACTACCCGACGCTCTCCGGCGGCGAACAGCAGAAGGTGCAGCTCGCCCGCGTTCTCGCGCAACTCTGGAACTACGACGAGCCGCGCGAGCACAAGTTTCTCTTTCTGGACGAGCCGACCGCCGGTCTCGACATCCACTACCGCATCCATATGCTGGATACGGTGCGCGAACTCCTCGATCAGGACTGCACGGTCGTCGCCGTGCTTCACGACCTCAACACCGCGCTGCAATACGGCGACTGCTTCTTCGTGGTGAAAGGCGGGCGGATCGTCCACCAGGCCGACCGGTCGCAGGACATCACCCGCGAACTCATCGAGCAGGTTTACGACGTACACGCACACAAAATCTCGGACCCCGAGAGCCATCGCGAACTCTGGCAATTCACCCTCTGAGGGCACCGGGAAAGGAGCGCGCCTTCGTTGTTAGAGCCTCAAATGCATGCTCAGCAAGCCCGCCGCCCAAGTATGAGTTTCCTATTCCTTCACCCCCGCTTGGGGAGAAGGCCAGGATGAGGGGGCGGCGCCGAAGTGGTGCTCCTGCCGTCGTCGTCACGCGTGGCGCGCGCCCGCCCCTTGAGTGTATCGTTATACACCATACAGGTGTATCATCCCCGTAGAACGAACCTGGAGGCCGGATCAGGCGTACCAATATCGTCCTTGATGATGAACTCATGGAAAAGGCGATGAAAGTCTCGCGCGCCAAGACCAAGCGCGAGGTCGTTGTTCCGGCCTTGCGCGAGTATGTCGCCAGCCGCGAGCGTCGCCGCATCCTCGAAATGTTCGGCTCGGACGTAATTGACCCGAACTACGACTACAAGGCGGCCCGCGCCGGCGAGGCGCGCTGAGCGAGCGCGCCAATGTATCTGGCCGACACCTCGGCGTGGATCGAGTACACGCGACCGAAGCCGCGCCGGGTCGGCCTGCTGTTGCGAGACTTTTTGAAAGCCGACACGGCAGTTTTCGTGGCCGGCGTCATCGTACAGGAGTTGCTTCAAGGTGCCCGCGACGAACTCCAGTGCCGGCGCCTCGGAAATTGGCTCCAGCCTCAGCGCTGGGTCGCACCCACGGATGACTTCACCACCCATGCAGAAGCCGGACGCCTCTATGCCCGCTGCCGCTGGCAGGGATTCACGCCACGCAGCAGCAACGACTGCCTGATCGCACAACTCGCCATCGAGCACGACCTCGTCCTCCTCCACGACGACGCCGAGTTCGAGGAAATCGCCCGGATCGAGCCGCGCCTGCGCCTTGCGTAGCCCAACGCTGATTCAGTCGTCATTCCCGCAAAAGCGCACTGCTGTCCGGGGAAAAAGCGTCCGCCGCTCGCGGAACCTTGCTACAAAGCATTTCCAAGGCGGCCTGCGCGATGAGGACTTGATTATTACTTGATCGTCATTCCCGCGAAAGCGGGAATCCATTTTCCTGATTTGACCGGATTCTTGCCTCCTGCACAGGAATGACGGTAAAGGATTTGTTCATCGTTGGCTTGGCCCGCTGCGTCTTCATGTCGCCGATGTGCCGGCGCCAGGCACCATATTGGCTTCGGCCTGCGCATTGCGAGTCGCGTAAGAGGCGCGACGTTCGTGAACTCTCGCCGGGTGCCAGGGATTCAGCAGCGGCACGCCGAATCCAGTGAAATCCTTCACGTTTCGGGTCACCACGGTCATGTTGTGGGCGAGCGCCGTAGCAGCTATCAATGCGTCTCGTTCAGAAGCGGGATCAGGTACGTGCAGGGCAGCACAACGGCGAGCAACGGCTTGGTCCTCCGGCAGTATCCGGCCATCAAATTCCTGCAACACACCATGTTCGAACCACGCGCGCAACCTATTGCCTTGAGATGCATCCCGTCGCTCCATGGCCAGGATGCCTATTTCAAGCTCCATCAACGTGATGACAGACAGGAAACAACCAAACAATTCCACGGAATTCTGCCATTCGGTGACCCGAGGGTCGGCTTTGCCGAGGGATACCTTGCGCAGTTCGGAAACGACATTCGTATCGAGGATGTACATGGGCTTTCCTTATTCGTCTTCGCCGAAATCCGGTATGCGCAACGAAATATCCATTTTGCGTGGCTCGAAATCGATATCCAGATCGGCGTTTGCACCCTCGGGCATCGCCAGCGCTTCGCCCAGCGTGTGCTTGCCACCCACAAGCCGTCTGTAGTCCTCGATATTCAAGAGCACATGGGCCGGTTTGCCCCGATCCGTAATGAACACGGGGCCCTCGTTGGCGGCACGTTTGGCGCCGCCCACGTCCTGATTCAGCTCCCGGCTCGAAAGCGTCGTGGTCTTCATGATGACGTCTCCCGATGTCAAACGTAGTTACGTTACTACACAAAAGCGTCACGGCGCAACACCGAAATTGCAATTACTGTCATGGATTGTGCTGTTTCGACCACGCCCGGCAAAGCACCTCGAGCTGCGCCAACACCAGCTCCGTCGCATGCTTCTGCATGGCCCGTGGGTAGCCCCGTACTTGCGCAGGGTGCGCTTGACCTGCACGCGGACGCGTGTCAGCGCGCTCTCGCGTATCTGCCAAGCGGCGCTCGTCGCTTCCCCGACGTACTGTGATGGACGGGCAAAACCGCTTGCGAAAGGCTGCACTTTATTGTACTGTGTGCGCCGAGGTGGGCTGCCGAACGCGCCAGGATCGTGGAAAGGCTACAGGAGTCGGTCTTGAAGTAGCCGGGAGCGTGGGAAAACATATAAATCGTGAACACGGCTCGACCTCCGGGGAACCATGATGGCCAAGTGGCACTTCATCGAACATAACGGTTACGACGACGTCAACGCGTCTACCGCCGCGGAGAGCTTTCTTGAGCGATCGGTTCCCGACCTTGCAACCGGGGTCGTGCGAGAGGGTGTTCAGAATTCCCTGGATGCTCGGCTCGAAAGCTTGCCTCCGGAAGAGCCGGTTCGCATCCGCTTGACACTTGCGGAGGCCGGAGGCGACACGGGCTTCTGGCTGAATGACCTGCAGCCGCATTTGAAGCTCCCCGATGTGGGGGCGCCGGAGGGGAGGCAGTGCGATGGCCCCTGCGAGCTGTTGATTTTCGAGGATTTCGGGACGACCGGATTGACCGGCGATTACGAGGCGCGGTACGCCCCCGGTTCAAGAAACAACTTCGTCAACTTTCTGTATCACGAAGGCGTAACCGGCAAGGGCGACAAGCAACGGGGAAGCCGGGGCGTCGGCAAAGTAGTTTTCACGATGGCGAGCCGAGCCAGAACCTTTTTCGCCTACACGATCCGTGAAGATGCCCCGGGCCTGCCTTTGCTTTTGGGGAAGAATGTCTTGAAGTTCCGCGAACTGAACGGCACTTCCTGGAAGGGATCCGCCTATTTCATTCAAAGCTGGCCGGAAGGCGGGCCGCGCGAACCGGTGACGGATGCGGCAACGCTGAAAGAATTTCGGGAAACCTTCCATGTTGCTCGCGAGCCCGGAGATCCGGGTCTGAGCATTGTGATTCCATTCCGCGACCCCTCGATCACTGTCGCCGAACTTCGCAGCGCCATCATAGGCGAGTATCACTACGCGATTCTGTCCGGCAAGCTTGAAGCGACCATCGACCACCACGGCGATGTCGAGACTCTTGATGCCGGCCATCTGCCAGCTACCGGCAACGAGTCGATCGATTGCCAAGTGGGGCTCGCCCGCTGGGCATTGTCACAGGCCGCGCCGGAACGACGGACGACCATCGCGCCCGCGGCGGACACGACCCAGAGACTGGAACCCGATCTGGTGCCCGAGAACCTACGGGAGGCGCTTGGCAACGCATTGGATGGAGGCCAACGCATTGCAATCCGGATTCCCGTCCATGTTCATCCGAAAGACCGTGAGCCGGAGCGTTCGTACTTCGATCTGTTCCTCGAGTACTCGGACGAATACTCCAACAGGCCGACGTTCGTCCGCGAGTTGTTGCCGGTCAGCAGCGTGCACAACGCTCGAAGTGCGCCGCACGTCCGCGCCCTCGTGGTCATCGACGAAGGGCCGCTCGCGGACCTTCTGAGAGCCGCCGAAGGCGCAAACCATACCGACTGGAGCTCCCGGACAGACCGCTTTCGGGAACATTACAAAGGCAGACTGGGGGAGATACCCTTTGTTGCCCAAGCCGTCGCGAACCTGATGGTCATCGTTCGAGGCGGCAACGAGAGACCCGTCGGCGGTATCGCAACCAAGCTGTTCTCCGCGCGCTTGGAGGACAAGCGGGCGAAGGTGGGTAAAAAGAACAAGGGCAGCGGCAAGCAGCCTGAACAGAAAGGCAAGTACGAGGAGAAGACCAAACCAAAGGGTTACAGCGTGCAGCGCGTCAAAGGCGGCTTCGTCGTACGCCGTAGTCACCCGACCGACCCGCGTCCCGCCGCATTGATCGTGCGCGTTGCGTATGACGTCATCCGGGGCAGCGCATGGAGCCAGTGGGATCCTGCCGATTTCGATTTTTCCGCCGACTCGACCGCCATCGTCTTCGAGACCAAAAATGCATCCATAGACGCAAACAGCGGCAAGGGCAACCGGTTTGTAGTCAAGCCGGGATCGGAACCCGATTACTTCAGCGTTCGCGTGACCGGATTCGATCCCAACCGCGACCTGATCATTGATCACCGGGCGGAAATGGGGGGTGTGTGATGGCGACCCGTCTCAACTACACGCGCCGTAAACGTCTTGCGCTCGACAAGCTGAACATCAGCGTCCGCCCTGTGGAAAACGAGTCGGCAACCTTCGATGCGGACCTGAACCTCGCTGATCTGCGGCCCGAGTACGACGATGCTCGTGTCTTCGTCGAAGCCTACCGGCAATCTACCCGCATGCGCTTCGATTGGGGCACTGTCGGTAACATCGTGCCGCCGCCCACCACGGATCGCCGTCTGACGGAGTTCGACGACTGGAGGCGGGTACGATTCCGCCTCAAGATTACCGACATGACGCACGAGCCCGGAAAGCTGATTGCGTGGCGCAACCAGATCAGGCCCAAAGGCCCGGAGGACGAACACGACAACGACCTGCTTTTTTTTGAAAATGCCGACCTCGAGGGTAGAGTCTGGAACCTGCGCTTTGAAGACGATCTCGGGCCAGTCGTGCAAATCGACGAAAAGGCGGGAGATCGCTACGATGTGGGCAGCGATCCGAAGTTCCAAGCCGCCGTTTTTCCGGAGGTCATGCGCCGTACGCTCATTCAAGCCTTCGTTGTAGAGGAAGAAAACGGCGACGACGAGCAACATTGGTCTTTTGTCTGGCTGCAGGGTTTTCTCAAGCCGCAATTGAAAATGTCTGACCCTCCACCCCTCGAGGAGGGTGGCTTATCCGGGCGAGAAGAGTGGATAGAGGAAGCCGTCCGTCTCTTCGCCAAGCGCAACGACTTGAATCTTTTGTGGAACCCCGAAGCAGGAGGGCAAGGCTGATGCGGCTCCAACGATTCAATGACAAGGGCATTTCCGCCTTTGGAGACTACCTGAAACGATTACGCGAAGAGCCGGCGCTGTCTCCGCCTTTCTCGCTATTGCAGGATCCGGCAGCCTCCGAACCGATGCATCCCTCGATCGACGCCGAGCCCGAACCGTTCGCGAATCGCATGGAGTTCGCGCGCTGGCTTCACGAGGCCGCAAGCGCCGCCGACACCAAAATCCCCCTGCAAGATGCCGGATTCTGGTCATGGTTGACTTTGCTCCTTTTCGATCAGGTTTGCCCCGCGGCAGGCAACAATCGGAGCGTAGGATCCCAAGCGAGATACATACCCGACGGAGATTACCGACGACAATATCGCCACCTTCTCGCGACGCCGTACTCGATCTATTACATGCATCGGGACAACCCGAACCGAGTACGGTTTTTGATGGGCGTTCCGCTCAATGTATTCGGGGAGCTCACGGAGCAGTTCGCGTCAAGACAAGAGCTAATTAGCTGCCCGGGCACGATGGGCTTGGCAGATTACCTCTTTTTTGATGCGGAAACGGACAAGACCAGAGCAAGAGCTGGTGGTGACGCCGCGAGGCGTTTGGCGAAATTGCTTGGTCAGTATACGCGCACTTGGGATATCACCGTCATGAGCCCAATGGATTCAGCCAACTTGTTACCGTCGGAATTCGATCATTTCAAGCCGTCTGGAATGTAGCAAGTTTCTTGTTTGACGTCACTGGCCCGATGCTGTTTCGCGGCCTCGAACCAACTGAATGAAGGAGCGCAAAGATAATAGCCATTGCTGCTGATTGTCGGTGTAACCGGAATGAAGCGGTCGCGGTATAATCAAGCTCAGTTTCGCACTACGCATCTCGTCTGTCTGGTGCACCGAAATTGCCGGCTGCAATGTCAACAAGTGCTTTCCTGGAATACGCGCGGCCTCATTCAGAACCTGTCGCCAGCGGTCCTTGCAAGTGGTTTTCGCGCCGAGCATGGTCAGGTTGGTTGCAGGGAAGCCGTTATCGTGATACTTGTCTGCACTTGGGAACAGAAAGTCCGGCCGGGATCGCCCTTCGGTAGTCGCGCCGTGACTGAAACGAATGCGGTTCTCTCGAAAAATCCACGCAAGATGGTTTTCCAACGCGTGTCCTGCACGTGACTTCCGTCTATTGTGAACGCTTAATGAAAAGCTGATAAACGCATCGACGTCATCTGCCCATTTCTTCGCGGATGATGTGATTTGGCGACCGACGATGTGGTTTTCAAGCTGCCTGAAAAGGGTCTCCTCCCGATCCATAAGCTTGAGCAAAGCGTCATCCGGATCCTGGACCGCGGAAAGGTCTTCCCGTAGTGTTTCGAGAGCGAACGAAGACAAGGCGTGCGTAGCAGGATAATCGGCACCAAATTTTTCGAGAATCCGATCCAGCCAATCATCGCCTGCTTCTGCCTCCATGTCCAAACCGACAAGTTCTGCTATTCGGTTGAATATTGATGTGGAACGTTGGTCCACTTTCCCGGGATCAACGGCCAATCGATCCCCAAAGTCGCCTTCGCGCGTTCCGAATAGCCACAATACGGCAGGAAGGTCCGGGGAATCCGACTCAACAACCAAAATCATGAGGGACTGGTCTTGTCGCAAGCCGATAACAAGAATGTCTCCCGCAACGGCGCGTGCCATGACTTCGTTATTGTGAAAGTACAAACGGTATTCGCTGCGTGTTGGGTGTTGCTCGCGTGCGTCATACCAAGTCACATCGCCGTTTTCCTTGAGGAATTCGTCTTCATCCCCAGCAATATAAACAAACTCGGCCGACAGAACTTTCCGATCAGCGCCAAGGCACTGTTCCATCTGTTTGGTCCCATTGAACTCGTGTTGGTTGGACGAAGACGGATTCGTCTCGACCTCGCTAAGCCGCTTCACTACTACGCCGGCAAAGTAATCGCTAAGCCGCGTCATCGCCTCTCCCGCTTTTGATCCGTTTCGCAAGTGACTTCATTGCATCCTCGCCGGTGGAGCATTCCCAAACCACGAAAACGCGCCAGCCCTGTCCGTGCAGTTCTTGATAGGTTCTTTGATCGCGTTTCACGTTCTCCTGCAATTTCGAATGCCAGAAATCCTTGTTGGATGCGGGGGTGGCCGCATATCGGCACCTCGGGTGACGGTGCCAAAAGCAACCATGCACGAACACGACGGCGCCGTATTTCGGGAATACCAGATCCGGTTTTCCTGGAAGTTTCCCGTGAAGCCTGAAGCGCAGCCCTTCCCGATGCAGAGACCGACGTACCCGCAGTTCAGGTTGCGTGTCCTTGCCACGAATGCCGGCCATCATCCGGCTGCGGGTGGCGCGGTCGACGACGTCAGTCATCAATTGCCGAGCTGAAAACCCGCTGTTGCCATGAACACCGGGTATGCGGCATCGCAGACTCCGTCGCCGAATTTACTGAACATCGCTGCCATGATGACGTCAAGCTCTGTGCATTCCTGCCGCGTGAACATCCCCTTTTCGGTTTCGACATCGATTATCTCGGCCGGGCGATCCTCCGGGTGAAATAGCAAATTACGGTTCGCCATTTCGGCGAACCAAGCCGTCATGCCTGCACGAGTATTGCTGTTGTAGTCTGGAATGCGAGATGGATACATGATAACCCTCCTTGTTCAAGTATAAGCCGCCAGCAGCGGCGGTTGATAAACTCCTTCCTCTTCCTGAGAAATCAATTCGAGGACGCGTGGCACCATTATATTCGCGACCTCTCGGATGACTGGCGCAACAACACTGTTGCCGAACTGTCTGTAAGCCTGGGTGTCGCTGACCGGTATGGAGAACGAATCGTCGAAACCCATCAGGCGCGCGCACTCGCGCGGTGTCAGGCGCCTCGGCCGTTTGCGTTTGCCTTGCGAGACGAGGATTTCCGAGCCATCCTTGTAGTAGCGAGCCGACAAGGTGCGCGCGACGACGCCGCCGTCGACGAGCCCGAAACCGAAGCCGTTGCCGGCGGCGCGGTGCTTCTCGGCGTAGCCTTGAAGATAGGCCCACAGTTTGGGCGAAAGCGTATAGCGTGCATCCACCTTGGCCAGTTTGCCTTTGGTGTAATGCGGCTCGGCCTCCTCGCTCCCGTCCTGCGGGTGCAGGATGCTCGCGAGTCTCGGCCCTTCTTCGGGTAATTCGAGATCGTCCCAGGTGAAGCCGGCCGGTTTGCGAAAGCCGACGATCAGAAGCCGCTCGCGGTGCTGCGGGACGAAGTGTCGGCCGTCGATAACCTTGCAATCGACGCTGTAGCCGAGTTCTTCTTCCAGCACTTTCATGATGACCTTGAAGGTATTGCCCTTGTCGTGGCTGATGAGGTTTTTAACGTTTTCCAGCAGAAAGGCCGTGGGACGCTTCGCCTTGATGATGCGGGCCACGTCGAAGAACAGGGTGCCCTGGGTCTCGTCGAGAAAGCCGTGCTGGCGCCCCAGCGATTTTTTCTTCGATACGCCGGCAATGCTGAAGGGCTGGCACGGGAAGCCGGCCAGAAGCACGTCATGGTCGGGGACGTCGTGCTCGTCGACCCCTTTGATATCGCCCGCGAACGCATGGGCGGATTCGGGGAAATTGGCGAGATAGGTTTTCTGTGCCCACTTGTCCCACTCGCAGGTGAACACGCAGCGGCCGCCCTGTGCCTCGAAGCCCTTGCGGATGCCGCCGATACCGGCGAAAAGATCAATGAAGGTGAACGGCGCGGCCTCCCGCCCGGATGGGGCGCTCAATGGCAGCAGCCGTTGCCGGATTGCATCGGCCAGATACGGGCGTGGAGTGCTTTCGCCGGCTTCCCAGCGGCGCAGCGTGCGGGCACTGACGCGGAGTTCATCCGCCAACTCTCTCTGGTTGTAACGGCCCCGCAGGCTGGCCAGAAGGTGCCGAGGGTTCTCCACGTGATTCTCCTCTAGGCGGCATTGCGGACATTGTGTCCGGTTCTTGTCCGTTTTGCAAGCCCCGCTATAGGCCACAGGGATCGGAGGACGCCGGCGATCATGGCCTTCGGCTCTGCAAACCGGATGGCCCCGGCCCGCGCCGTTTGATCTGTGGAACCTCGGATTAATTCGTCATTCCCGCGAAAGCGGGAATCTATCTACTTGATTTTTCTGGATTCCCGCCTACGCGGGAATGACGGAAAATGAATTGTTCAGAGACTTCCTGTATTGTTTTGCAAATTGGAAGTCAGATTCTATTTTGCAAGATTCGCCGAGTACTCATGCGCGCGACGAAACGGCTCGGCATTCTATAATTACCGAAGTGGGCACGGCGGCAGGAACTGTATAAATGGCGGAATATCGGAAGGATGCGGAGGCGGTGGCGCGGCTGACGCCGGAGCAGTATCGGGTGACGCAGGAGGCGGCGACCGAGCGACCCGGCTCGGGTGAGTATCTGCGCAATCGCGAGTCCGGGATTTACGTGGATGTGGTCTCGGGCGAGCCGTTGTTCGCGTCTTCCGACAAGTTCGAGGCGCATTGCGGTTGGCCGAGTTTCACCAAGCCGATCGAGGCGGCGAACGTCAATGAACGACGCGATTCAACGCACGGCATGATTCGCACCGAGGTGCGCTCGAAGCATGCCGACAGCCATCTCGGGCACGTCTTTGAGGATGGCCCGGGGGATCGCGGCGGACTGCGCTATTGCATCAATTCCGCCGCGTTGCGTTTCGTGCCGCGCGGCGAGATGGAAGCGGAAGGGTACGGCGATTACCTGGATCAGGTGGAGGCGGGCGATGAGTGAGGAACGTGCGGTGTTGGCGGGCGGTTGTTTCTGGGGCATGCAGGATTTGATCCGCAAGCAGCCGGGGGTGATTGCGACCCGCGTCGGCTATACCGGCGGCGAGGCGCCGAACGCGACCTATCGCCATCATCCCGGCCATGCCGAGGCGATCGAGATCGTTTTCGATCCGGCGACGACGAGCTACCGCCGGATGCTGGAGTTTTTCTTCCAGATTCACGACCCGACGACGCCGAACCGGCAGGGGAACGATGTCGGCTCGAGTTATCGTTCGGCGATCTTCCATACCAGCGACGAGCAAAAGCGCGTTGCCGAAGAGACCATCGCCGATGCCGACGCATCCGGGTTGTGGCCGGGCAAGGTCGTGACTGAGGTCGTGCCGGCGGGGGATTTCTGGGAAGCGGAGCCCGAGCACCAGGATTATCTCGAACATTACCCGAACGGCTACAGTTGCCACTTCATTCGCCCCGACTGGGTGCTGCCGAAGCGTGGTGAGATCGAAGCCGGGAGCCCGTAGGCGGTCGGCGGAATGCCGACAAGGCTCTTTTTGCAGGAGCGAGCTTGCTTGCGATTGGGATATTGCTCGGCCTTGTCTATCGCGAACAAGCTCGCTCCCACAGTGAAGGCGCGGGTTGACGGTCGTCAGATGAAAACGGCGATGACCAGAATGTAGATCGTGGCCGCCAGGCCGAGGGCCCAGGAAATTGTGCGCGGCCAGAACGCACCGCCGATGTAGGCCACCATGTGCACGATCCGGGCGGCGACGAAAACCGCGCTTGCGATTGCGGTGCCGAGGTCGAAATCGCCGGTGACGGCGAGAAGCAGCACGGCTGCGGCGAATGCCGGGTAATTGACTACAAGGTTGGTGTGCGCCCGTTCGGCGCGCGCGCCCCAGGCCGGAAGCGGCGGCAAACCTTCCGTTTCGCGGTTGGAGACGACCCAACGGCGCCCATAAGTGCGTGCCCTGGCCATCGAGGCCGGCACAAAGGCAAACAGTGCCAGGAGGGTGGCGGCGGCGAGCATGAGGAATTCGATCGGCATGGATTTCTCCCACGAGGAGGAAGCAACCATTCTGCCAGTTTCAAGGCGTAGAATGAAAGGCATGGACATTCGCATCAAGCGTGCGTACGAAAAGGCCGCGAACGCGGACGGTCGCCGGGTGCTGCTCGATCGCATGTGGCCGCGCGGCATAAAGAAGGAAGACGCCCGTATCCACTACTGGGCCAAGGATCTCGCCGTGAGTACGGAGCTTCGCAAGTGGTTTGGTCACGACCCGGAACGCTGGACCGAATTCAAGAAGCGTTACCGCGCCGAGATACGCGCCAACAAGGATGGGATGGCCGCGCTGCGCGAGGAGTTGAAAGGCGCCAAACGCGTGACGATCGTGTACGGAGCCAAGGACGAAAAGCACAACAATGCCGTCGTGATGGCCGCGCATCTCAAACAAAATTTGTAGGAGCGCCCCATGGGCGCGACCCGAGGTAGCGTTGGCCACGATGGTCGCGCGCATGGCGCGCTCCTGCAATCCTGCGACTGCGCTTTGGTCAGATGGTGACGTTCAGCGTCAGGGTGGAGTTCGGGATCCAGGGGAGGGCGACGGCGCCGGCCTCTTTGCGCGCGAGAAGGCGAAAAAGCGGCAGGGCGCGGGCGGCGGGGTTGCCGCCCCGCAGGGCTTCCAGTTCGGCATCGTCGAGGGTCGTTGCGGCTGCGTTTGCATTCGTTTCCATTGCGATGCGGGCAACGCCGGCGACGTTCGGATCGGCATCGAGCAACAGGGCGCAGGCAAAGGGCGCGGCCAGGTGGCGCTTGACATCGAGCGGCGCCGGGTACGGCCGATCGTAGGCAACCAGCAGCACGGGCGCGCCGGTGTCCGCGGCGAGGAGCGCCGCTTCGATCCAGCCGGCGGCGAAGGTCGCATCGTAGGCGGCAACGGCGCTCGCGGGAGCGTGCGCGCCGCTCGCGATCGCCCAGTAACCGGCCGGCGCGTTGTGTACCGAGTTGTGAAATTTGGTGGGCGACAGCTCGGGTTCGGGGCTGTCGAGTTCTTCGCAGATTCCATGGATGATGTCGCCGTCTCCCGAGGACGAGGCGAACACGCTGGCCGGTTTATCGGGCGAGCAATCCGAGGCTTCCAGCGCCTGTTCCCCGACATGGAGCGCAAGCCGCATGACCGGGCTCAGGCGGCGGCGTTCGTTGGCCGGGAGCCAGGCAGGTTTGAGTTTGCCAAGTTCGGCGGGCTGGTAGGGCGTTTCACCTGCAAGCACGGCGCGCGCCGTTTGCCAGTCTTCGAATCCGGGCGCGGCGCAGGCGATCGAACGGATCGTAACGGCGGTCATTCGGCGGCTCCCAGCACGAGGCTCGCGTTGTTGCCGCCGAAGCCGAACGCATTCGCCAGCACCCGCCGGGGCGGCGCCGTGCGGTTTTCCATTACGATGTCGCCGGCGAGCGCGGCATCCACCTTGCGGGTGTTCAGGCTTGCCGGCAGGAAGCCTTCCTCGATCGCCAGAGCGCCGAGGGCAAAGTTGACGATGCCCGCGGCGCCCAGCGTGTGGCCGGTCCAGCCCTTGGTCGAGGAGCAGGCCATGCCGGCGCCGAACAGGTCGGTGACCGCCTTGTCTTCGGCGAGATCGTTGGCGGGCGTACCGGTGCCGTGAAGATGCACCCAGTCGATATCGCCCGGCTCGAGGGCGGCACGCGACAGCGCGTCACGCATGGCAAGTTTTGCGCCGAGCCCGTCGGGATGCGGGGCCGACATGTGGTGGGCGTCGCTCGATTCGCCGTAGCCGAGGAGTTGCAGCCGCGCCGACGGCGCTTCCGGGGGCCATTCGAGCAGGGCGAAGCCGGCGGCTTCGCCCAAATTGATGCCGTCGCGTTCGGCGTCGGCCGGACGGCAGGGCTTGCTGCTCAAGAGCTGCAGCGAGTGAAAGCCGTAGAGCGTCATCGCGCAAAGCGTGTCCACGCCGCCGGCCACGGCCGCGCGGCACAGGCCCGCCTGCATGTAACGCCGGGCGGTGGCGAAGGCCTTGGCGCTGGAAGAACAGGCGGTGGACACCGCGAGGGTCGGGCCCGCGAGCCCGAGCCGGGCGCGCAGGAAACCGGCGAGCGCGTGCATCTCGTGGCTGTGCTCGTAGTCGAACCAGTCCGGTAGTTCGCCTTCGGCGTTGCGCTCGCGGTAGGCGCGTTCGGTCGCGCCGATACCCGAGGTGCTGGTGCCGACGAAGACGCCGACCTTGTCTGCGCCGTAGCGTTCACGTGCTCCCGCGACGGCGGCGGCGAAATCGTCCTGTTCGATCCCGAGATTTGCGAGACGGTGGTTGCGGCAGTCCCAGGCCGCGAAGTCGCCGCTCAGCGGTTGCTCTTCCAGGCCCGCGACGCGCCCTATCCAGGTATCGAGCCCGACATTCGGGAAGTCGTTGGGTGCAAGCCCGCCCCGCTCCGAGCGCAGGGCATCGAGCGTTGCCGCCCGGCCCGCGCCGAGGGCACTCGTGAGGGTCCATGCGGAAACGGCAAGCGGCTGCATGCAAGTTACTTTAGCCTAGTCCGCAAGCCTGCCGAGGGGCTTACCATTGTGATCGGCAAACCGCAAATTTTTCGTTCGCCCGGTGCTTGCGACTGCAGTGCGCTCAAGGAGACAACACGAAAAATCCATGAATTTTCCATTGCACTACAGGCCCTGGATTTACCTCGAAGACATGGGGCGTACGTTGGGCGCCTGGTGGCAGACCGCCCCGCACCTTTTGACGCTGTCTTCGGCTGCGCGCGGCACCGTCGCAATGATGGTGCCCTTGGTCGTACTGATGCAGTTCGGCTTGCCGGTCGCCGGCGTATTCGCCGCGCTCGGCGGCATGTACAGCTTTTTCGCCGATGCGGGCGGCGCCTACCATAGCCGCCTCGGGGCGATGGCGGTGGCGCTCGTCGGGGGCGCGGCGGCGTTGTTCGTCTCCTCGAGCCTGCCTCCGGCCCCATGGATCGCCCCGGTTCTGCTGGCGCTGGTAGTCTTTGTCGGAGGCATGGGCCGCGCGTTCGGCGAATCGGGAATCTCCACGGGTCTGTGCATCTGCATCATGTTCCTGAGCGGACTGATCG
>JAKDMP010000109.1 GCA_030452225.1 Gammaproteobacteria bacterium | reverse complement strand
ATTTCTCCTTGGACATCGTCATGCTCTCCTAAAAGCTTTCCCGAATTGCTTCGACCGAATTGCTTCGACTCCTGTCGCGGGCATGGCCCGCTCGTACTTTCTGGTGCCCACAGCTGGAATTGAACCAGCGACCTCTTCCTTACCAAGAAAGTGCTCTACCGACTGAGCTATGTGGGCATGAGCGGGTGATGGGAATCGAACCCACATCATCAGCTTGGAAGGCTGAGGTTCTACCATTGAACTACACCCGCATTGCGCAAACCCTTCGCTTGCAAGGCAGAAACACCAACCTTCGCCTCCGGCGCCGACTCGAACCCCGGGCCACTACCACCTTCTTGGTGGAGGGGGTAGGATTCGAACCTACGTAGGCGTGAGCCAGCAGATTTACAGTCTGCCCCCTTTGGCCACTCGGGTACCCCTCCTCGGGACGAAGCAGGGTATTATCTTAAAAATTCAGTGGAACGTCAAGCGCCACAGGCACCCGCGTGTGCCGGCTAGGACGCGTTGAGCGCCAGTTCTAGACGCTCCAGAAACGGCTCCGTATCCATGAATCCGACCACACTCGCCTTTTTCAGGCGCTGCCCCTGGCGATCATAGAAAAGGTAGGCAGGCGGGCCGTACAGTCCGAAATAGTGCAGCAATGCGCGATCGTCGCGCGTATTTTCGGTGACATCGACCCGTAAAACGCGGAATCCCCCCAGCGCATTGCGCACGGCCACCGTACTCAGCGTCTTGTGCTCCATCTCCAGGCAGGATGTACACCAGTCGGCATAAAAATCCACCATCACCGGCTGGCCAATTCTGGAGGCGCTGGCAAGTTCCGCCTTGAGGGCATCCAGGGAGGCCACCGGCCGATAATCGAGCGCCGTGGCCTCGGCCCGGGACGCGCCGTGCAACCCGGCAAAGGGCGCAAGCGGGCTGGTGCCGCCCGCAAGACCGCCGACTATCAGAACCGTCCCGCATACGCCCGCCACGGCGCCCGCGCCGCGCGCCAGACTGCCGGAACGCGCCAACCACGGGCGATTGAACAGGCCCAGAAAAAAGGCGGCCAGCAGCCCGACCCCGCCCCACAACACGAGGGTCACCGGCGCGGGGACGATCCTCCCCAGCAGCCAGACCGCATACGCCAGGAGGATGATGCCGAGCAGCCGCTCAATGATCGTCATCCAGCGCCCCGCCCTGGGCAAAAGACGCCCGGCGACGGTTCCGTACACCACCAACGGCGCACCCATGCCGAGCGCGAGCGCGGCCAGCGCCAGACCGCCGCGCGTGGGCTCGCCCATCTGGCCGATGGCGATCAATGCGCCCGCAAGAGGCGCGGCCACGCAGGGGCTGACGATCAGCGCCGCCAGCGCTCCCATTACGGCCGCCCCCAGCCAGCCACCGCCCTGCCGCCCGGACAGGGCGCTGACCCGCTGGGTAACGGAGGCCGGCAGACGCAATTCATACAAGCCGAACATCGAGAGCGACAGCGCGACAAAGATGGCCACAAACAGCGCGATTACCCACGGCGCCTGGAAAAAGCCCTGCAGCCCGGTTCCCGCAAAGCCTGCCGCCACGCCCGCCGCGGTGTA
This sequence comes from Gammaproteobacteria bacterium, assembly GCA_030452225.1. GTDB lineage: Bacteria > Pseudomonadota > Gammaproteobacteria > JAKDMP01 > JAKDMP01 > JAKDMP01. The sequence goes on along the minus strand of JAKDMP010000109.1, from coordinate 6,126 downwards.
CACGGCGGCCATCGCCAAAACATAGATGGAGGACAGAAAAAACCCGCGACGCGTGCCCATGCCGCGCTCACCGCCGAGCACGCCGGCGAGGATCGGCACCATCGGCAACACGCAAGGGGTGAAAGCCAGCAACACACCCAGCCCGAAGAACACCAGCACGAACCAGGCCGGATTGGCATGGGTAACCAGATCGGCGAGATGGGACTGTTCGTTGACCACGGTCGTTGCGCCGCCCCCCGGCCCGCCACTACCTGCGGCACTCAAGGCGCCGGCGGCCGCTTTTTTGGCCGGTATCGCGACGCTCAGGTGCTTGGTGATCGGCGCGTAGCACAGGCCGGCATCGGCGCAGCCCTGGTAGGTTACGGCCAACTCCACTTTGCCGTTGGCCGGCGCACTCGTCACCGGAAGGCGAACCTGCAGCGCATGCCGATACACTTCGACCCGCCCGAAATTGGGATCGTTCTTGACCTTGCCGGGCGGGAATTGCGCTTGGCCGATGGCCCCGCTCCCGGCCGCGAACTTGAAGCGATCGCGGTAGAGATAGTACCCGTCCGCGATCTGCCAATTGAGGTAGATCGCATCGGGGGCCGCGCTCGCCTTGAGCTGAAAGGCCTGGTCGGGCGGCAAGTACTTCCCGAAGGGCGAGGCACCCAGAGCCGATCCGGCCAGCGTGCTCAGCGCGAGAACCAGCACGGTACCCATGGCGGACAGGCGCTTCATTCTGCCACCTCCGTCACTTCCTCAATCCAACCCAGGTACTCGCGGCTGCCGCCGGCATCGAGTACGAGGAATTCGGGCTCGTCGTAGGGATGCAGCTCGCCCAACAGCGCGCGCAGCGCTTCCAAGCATTCGTGCCGCGTCTTGATCACCAACTGCATCTCCGCATCCTCCTCGATCCGGCCCTGCCAGCGGTACACCGAGCGCGCTCCGCCGATCCGGGTCACGCAGGCCGCCAGGCCGCGCTCCACGAACGCTCGCGCGAGCCGCGAAGCGACCGCCTCGTCCGGGCAGGTCGTCAGCACCACGCAGACGCTGCGGTCCGCGTCGTAACCGGTCTCGTATTCGATATTCACTTCGGTCATGGTACGGCCCATTTTACCGCTCGTCGCCCTCTTTGGGGCTCTCACAGCCAAACTTCGCGAGGCCCTCGAGCGTCCAGGGCTCGACCTTGCCGTCGGGAAGATGCACGGCGACGATGCGATTGGCGCCCGCCTCCGCCACCAGCAGCGTGTCGGCGTCCAGCGCGGTCAGCGCCTGCGGTTGCTTGAGACCCTTGGCGATGGTGGACACGCGGCCGGTGGCGAGGTCAAGCCGGCGCAGCGCATTGTTGAAGGTATCGGCGATGTAAAGCGAACCGTCGTGCCAAATGACGTCCTCGGCGTGCTGCAGCAGCGCCTCGCCGGCCGGGCCGTCACGCAAGCCGAAGCGGAACAGGCCCTGCCCGATGAGGGTGTCCACCTCGCCCTCGCCGAGCGCGATCGCCCGGATAGCGGAAGATTCGGCATCGGCGACATAAAGTGTCCCGTCATGCGCCGCGAGCCCGCTCGGCTGGGCGAATTGCGCGCTGCGGCGCCCGCCGTCGCGCAGCCCTTCGCGCCCGCTCCCCGCCCAAGGGCCGACCTGCCCGCTCGCGGGGTCGTACAGCCAGACCTGATGGTCGCCCGCCATGGCAATGTAGAGCCCGCCGCGCGCCCATTCGATATCCCACGGCGAGTTGAAGGGCGCCTTGTCGGCCGCGAACCGGCCGTGCAGGACAAAGCCGCGCTCGCCGCTGCCGGCCAGCGTCGTCACGGCATGGGTCTTGAGATCGATGACGCGAATGCGCTGGCCCATGGTGTCGGCGACGTAGAGCTTGCCGGCATGAAAATCGAGGCCGTGCGGACGCTGGAACGCATGGCTCGCGCATCCGCCGATGACCGCCTGGACGGCGCCCTCGCGGTTGGCGAGCACGACCCGGTCGTGGCCGGTATCGCTCACCGCCACGAGTTTTTTATCGACCGCGATCCCGCCGGGTGCATCGAGCATCCCGCCGTCCATCGCCATGACCAGGCGCGGCAGGGGCTTGAGCGACCGGGCCGGGGGCGCTTCGGCCAATGCTTTTCGGATCGGCGCCGCCAGTTCGGCAAAGCTTTTCTCGCCGATGAACCGCCCCAGCGGCTCGCCGTTCGGGCCGACCAGGATCAGGGTCGGCCAGGCGACCACGTTCCAGGCATCCCAGAGTTTCGATTGCGCATCGAGCAGCACCGGATGCCGGATGTCGTACTCGGTGATGAAATTGACCAGCCCCGCGGTGGTCGCCGAATTGGTGAATTTGGGCGAATCCACCCCGATGATCACCAAGCGCTCGCCGAAGCGCTCGGCCAGCTTGTCTTCCACGGGCAGCATGTGGATGCAGTTGATGCAGCCCGGCGTGAAAAAGTCGAGCAGCACCACCCGCCCGGCGAGATCGGACCAGTCGAGCGGGCGGCTGACGTTGTACCACGGGACGTCTGCCGGGAGCGGCACGGGCGCGGCTCTCGCGCCGACACAGGCGGTCAGCGCCAGGGCCAGCAGGCCGGCTCCGAGCGGCACCATTCTGCGAAACAGCTTCATCATGATGGCATTCCTCCTGAACAAGCGAGATTTTCCAAGTTGTGCGCCAAGCTGTCAGTCCGCCGAACCCGCGACGGTGGGTTACATTCCATCGGCATATTGTGCCGTGTATCGCTGCGGAAAACGCTGCTCCAGCGCATGCAGCTTGGGGATGTCGTTCCAGCGGATGTATAAACTGCCGGGATTGCGTACGGCGTAGTTCTGATGCCAAGCCTCGGCGGGAAAGAACGACTCGCCGACACTCACCCGCGTGGCGATCGGCTTGCCATAGACCTGTGCGGCATCGAGTTGCCGGATATAGGCGCGCGCCACCCGAGCCTGGTCGGCGTTGGCGGCGAAAATTTCCGAGCGATATTGCGGCCCGACATCCGGGCCCTGACGATTCAGCTCGGTCGGGTCGTGGGCGACCGAGAAAAAGATATGCAGCAGCTGGCCGTAACTGACTTTTGACGGATCATAGGTGATGCGCACTGCTTCGGCGTCGCCATAACGGCCGCTGCTCGAATCCGCATAATTGGCGTGTGCCTGCTCGCCGCCGGCATAACCGGAGACCACATTGAGTACGCCCTTGACGTGCGCAAACACCAACTCCATGCCCCAGAAGCAGCCGCCTGCCAATACGGCTTGGGCGCTCTTGCCATCGGCCGGTTGCCGCAAACGCGCTTGCGGCGACGGAATATTGGCGCCATACATAGCGCCCGCCGAATGCGCCGGCAAACCGGACAGGGCGATGCCGAGTGCCAGCACGGTGACCGCGCCGAAGCTGGTCAACAGTGTGGAAAATTTGAGTCGGGCCTGCATAATAACCTCTTGGGTGACAGATAAAGGCGAATCGGCAAGAACGATATCGGCGGCGGCTCAGGCTTCACTTGGTACGGATCACCGTGCCATGGGCGTTCAACAGATACCACACGTCGCCAAAGGATTTCACGGCCTGGCACCCGGTGGAGCCCGGCTTGTCATTGACGAAGTAATACAGCGGCCAGCCGTTGTAGGTCAGTTGAGTGGTGCCGTCCTTGCGCTCGATGGTCCCGAGCAGGTCGGCCATCGCCTGCTCTTTGGCTCTTGGTTTGCCTTTGGTCAAGACCGGCGGCCAAACTTCGGCACACTTGCCGTAGCAAGTGCTTTTCCCGCTGCCCCGGGTGTCGGCGGCGAATATATAGAAGCTCATGCCTATTGCGTTGACGAGGTAGGCCCCGTAAGGTGACTTTTCCCTTGTGGCGACGGTCGCCGTGTTGTCGTGGCCCATTGAGTTCGACATCATGCCTTGGTCGGACATCTTGTCGTGGCCCATCGAGTCCTGCTTCATCGTCTGTTCGTGGCTCATGGACTGGTGTACCATCTGCCCGGAGGACATGCTCCCGCTCGACGTACAGCCGGCGACGGCCAAGCCCGCGACGGGCAGAGCCAAAGCCAGGGCGGCAAGGGTTGCGTATCTGCGAATGTTCATGGTCAACTCCTGATCTGGGTGGATTGCGAAAGGCCGGTTGCCCGGATTGACTAAAATGTTAGTCAAGGAACGGCCGCAATTCATCACGACTTTGTAACGGACGTCGTGACCTTTTCGTGATGATTTCGCAAGGACGCATCGGTAGTGTCGTCGGTTCAGGGCCGGAGTTCGTGATGATGCAATCCATAGTTTGCGTGGAGGATGATCCCGACATCGGTCGGCTGCTTGTGGGCTTGCTCGGCGACGCGGGCTATCCCGTGCAATGGGTGACCAGCGGCAAGCAGGCGCTTGAGCACTGGCGCGGGGCTTCCCTGGTGTTGCTCGATCTGATGCTGCCCGACCTGGACGGACTCGAAGTCTGCCGCGAGATTCGCGCCCGTGACAGCTCCCTGCCATTGATCATGCTGACCGCCAAGGCCGGCGCCCGCGACGTCATTCATGGCCTGGAAATCGGCGCCGACGATTACATTACCAAACCCTTCGACGGCGAAATCCTGCTGGCCCGCGTCGCCGCCCTGCTGCGACGTCACGAAATGCAGCAGCAGACAGACGACAGCGCAAGCGACGCGCCGCTCCGTTGCGGCGACCTCGTCCTGGACATCGAAGCGCACCGGGCGAGCCTGCTCGGCAAGCCCCTGATGCTCACCGCCAAGGAGTTTGCCCTGCTCGGCTTTTTCGTCAGACACCCCGGCCGTACCTTCACCCGTGGCGATTTGCTGGATGCCGTTTGGGGCATGGAGTTCGACGGTTTCGACCATACCGTGAATACCCACATCAACCGCCTGCGCAGCAAGATCGAGGACGATCCGTCGAACCCGCGCTATATCCATACCGTCTGGGGCGTCGGTTATCGTTTCGGCACTCCGGACGCACAAGCCGAATCGTGAAGATACTGGGCGCCACCGGACGACTGACGCGCAGCCTGTATGCGCGGCTGGCGCTGGTCTATCTGCTCAGTCTGATCCTCATGTCGCTGGCCACGGCCTGGATCGCCGTCAATCAGTTCAACCAACTCGGCCGCGAATGGCTGCAACGCAATCAGATCGAACTGGCCTCACACCTGGTCGGGCAATTTCACGAACCGCTGGCGGCGGGATTGCGCAGCGCGGCTCTGCGCGATACCGTGGAGCGCATCAAGCGGATCAATCCCGCGCTTTCAATCTACGTGCTGGACGCCTCCGGCCGCGTCGTCGGTGCCTGGAACAACAATCGCTGTGCGCTCGGGAAGCAAATTCCAACTGCCCCCGTCCACGAACTGCTGTCGCAGATGCCGATGCTGCCCGTCTACGCGGCGCTGCCTTGCAATGCCGGACGCAACGTATTTTCCGTTGCACGCATACGCTACGGCCCGGAGCAAACGCCGGGCTTTTTGCTCGTCGCCCTGGAAGGCGACACGCGCATGTCGATGACGCGCATGTGGCAAACGAGCAGCATCTCGCGTTCGGTGCTCATCGCGGGCCTCGGCGCACTGGTGCTGTCCGCCTTGGTCGGGTTGCTGCTGTTCGCGTTGCTGACGCGCCGATTCTCCCGGCTTACGCGGGCGGTGCAGCGCTTTGCGGACGGCGATTATGCCACCCGCATCCCGGTACGCAGCAACGACGAAATCGGGCGCACCGCCCGCGCCTTCAACAATCTTGCCGCGACCATCGAGGCCCAGGTTTCGGCCCTGCACGAGAACGACCGTCAGCGCCGCGAGCTGGTCGCCAATCTGTCGCACGACTTCCGCACACCCTTGACCGCACTGCGCGGTTACGCCGAAAAGCTGCGACAAAACGCCAAGGGGCGATCTGCCGAAGACATCAACGCCCTCCTCGCCAACGTCGGGCGGCTCACCCGCTTGGCCGAACAACTGTCCCTGCTGTCGAAGCTGGATATTGCCGAGCGCGCACTGCACATCGAACGCTTTCCACTGGCCGAACTGGCCCATGACATCGCCAGCAAATTCCGTCCGCATGCCGAGGCCAGGGGCATCGAGCTCGACGTGGATTGCACCGCGCCGCTGCCGGTTGCCGCCGATCTCGAACTGATCGACCGCGCGCTCGGCAATTTGGTAGACAATGCGCTGCACGCAACGGATGCTGGCG
>JAKDMP010000211.1 GCA_030452225.1 Gammaproteobacteria bacterium | reverse complement strand
CGTTTCCGCCGCACACGCCGTGCCACCGCTGGCGTAAACGGGTATTCCGGCGCGCGCTGCCAGGCGTGCCACGCCCGCGACATGATCGCCGTGTTCATGCGTCACCAGCACGGCATCGAGCTCTTCGACGCTCACCTCGAGGCGTGCAAGCCGGCGCGTGATCTCGGTGAAGGTGAATCCGCAATCCACCAGGATCGTCGTCCCCCCGGCGCGGATGACGGTGGCATTGCCGCGGCTGCCGCTGCCCGCGCTCGCGAACTCCATCAGCCGCCCTTGCCGAGACAATCGAGACCGCCGAGACAGGACCGCAGCACCTCGGGAACACGAATGGAACCATCCGCCTGTTGTCCATTCTCCATCACCGCGACCAGGGTGCGCCCGACCGCCAGGCCGGAGCCGTTGAGCGTGTGTACCAGCTGCGGTTTGTCCGTCCGCGCATGGCGAAAACGCGCTTTCATGCGCCGTGCCTGAAAATCGGCGCAATTGCTGCAGGAGGAAATTTCGCGATAGCGGCCCTGCCCCGGCAGCCAGACTTCGAGATCATGGGTTTTGGTGGCGCTGAAACCGATGTCGCCGGCGCAGAGTTCAACCACGCGGTAGGGCAGCCCGAGCGCCTCGAGTACCGCTTCGGCTTCGCCGACTAGAGTTTCCAGCGCCTGTTCGGATTCGTCGGGATGCACGATCTGCACGAGTTCGACCTTCTCGAATTGGTGCTGGCGGATCATGCCGCGGGTATCCTTGCCGGCGGCGCCGGCCTCGGCGCGAAAGCACGGCGTTGCCGCCATGATCTTCAACGGCAGGCTGGAAGCATCGAGAATGGCATCGCGCACCAGGTTGGTGAGCGGCACCTCGCCGGTCGGCGTCAGGAACCAGGATCGCTCGCCTTTGATTCCGAACTGATCCTCCTCGAACTTGGGCAGTTGCCCGGTGCCGATCAGGCTGGCGGCGTTGAGGATGCACGGAACATACACTTCCTCGTAGCCGTGGCGCTCGCGGTGCAGGTCGAGCATGAATTGCCCCAGCGCCCGATGCAGCCGGGCGAGTTCGCCGCGCAACACCACGAAGCGACTGCCCGTGAGTTTTGCCGCCGCGGCATAATCCATTTCGTCCAGTGCTTCGCCGAGTTCGACATGGTCGCGCGGTTGGAATTCGAATTGCGGCGGCTCGCCGACACGGCGCAGCTCGACGTTGTCGCTCTCGTCTTTCCCGTCGGGAACCGAATCGTGCAGCAGGTTCGGTATGCGCAGCAGGAGCGCCCTGTTTTCCTCGGCCAGCGCGTCGAACTTGTCCTTGAGCGCGCCTTCGCGCGCCGACAGACGCCCGCCTTCGGCCAGCAACTCGCCGGCGTCCCCACCCTGCGCCTTGATGCGCCCGATTTCCTTCGCTACGCGGTTGCGTTCGGCGCGTACCGACTCGAGTTCGGATTGAACGCGCTTGCGCTCGCCCTCGAGAGCCTCGAAGCTTTCCCGTTCGAACTCGAAGCCGCGGCGGGCCAGGTTGGCGATGACCCCATCGAGGTCTTGACGCAGAAGTTGCGGATCAAGCATGGAAAGCCGCCCGCGTCAGCCAGTTGGTCATGAAGGTCGGGGAGAACGCCGCATAGACGCCACATTTTAACCTGCATTATTCATGGGGCATTGCGAGTGATTGCGGAATTCGCAGCAAGCCAGGCGCCGGCCTGGAGCGAAAAGCATAGCCGCGGCGGAGCCGTCCCTCGAATCGCCCGGGCAAGCGACGTCTCGCCGTCGCCGCGGTCGAACAGGCCGGTTCGTCAGTTGAGCTTCACGCACAGGGTGTAGTCGCCGCCGGTCGTTCCGGCCTGCACGCCCACTTGGTAGGTGCCGGGTGCACCATGGCGATGCCCGTGCTTGACGTGCGGAAACACGTAGGTGTGCGTCCCGAAGC
>JAKDMP010000108.1 GCA_030452225.1 Gammaproteobacteria bacterium | reverse complement strand
GGGGGGGGGGGGGCGGGCCCCTCCTTGGTGGTGTTTATATTTATATTATGTGTGTGGGGGCCCCCCCCCGCGACAGGTCATGCATGATTCGGCGAGAATGGGTCGTGCGCATGGCGCGCTCCTGCAATTCAACAAGCATGGTTTTGGATATTACTGTTCGCGCATGTTCGCTACGGCGTTCCGCCTGCGCAGTTCGCTGCTCCGGTATGACGGAATGAATCCACGGTTCGGTGAAATGGCGCTATAATCCAAGGTGCAAGTGGGCTATGTCGATACGCATAGATGTCAAGGCTGTTCGACAAGGTAAAACGGCGCAAAAAGCCGCGGCCGACCGTAGAGGAAGCCGGCACGGGGGAGGGTAGGGCCAAGGAAAGCCGCGATGACAACGCCGACGAAGCGGGGGCGGGTCCCGGTGCCCGCCGGCTCGACTCCTGGAAACGGATTGCGCGCTACCTCGATCGTGATGTCCGTACGGTGCAGCGCTGGGAGGCATCGGAGGATCTTCCGGTGCACAGGCTGGAGCACGGCAGGCAGGGGACGGTGTTTGCCTACGCGGACGAGCTCGACGCCTGGCGCCGGGAGCATGAGAGGCGGGGCAACGGCAGCCGCGCCGGGCCGAAGCGCCGTGTTCTCGTCACCGGGCTCGTTGTTGTCCTCGCGCTGATCGGTGCAGCGGTCGCCTATCGGATCGTCACGGCCTCCGACGCCAGCGCCCTGGCCGGCGACCGGCCGATGCTGGCGGTGCTGCCCTTCCAGAGCCTGGGCGCCACCCCGGGGCATGGCTACTTCGCGGCAGGTCTGACCGAAGACCTGATTACCAACCTGGGGCAAATCAACCCCGGGGAGCTCGGCGTCATCGCCCGCACTTCCGTCATGCGCTATGCGGACACCCGCAAGAGCATCGCGCAGATCGGGCGGGAGCTGAACGTGGACTATATCCTCGAAGGCAGCGTCCGGCGTGTGGGCGAGCGCCTGCGGGTTACCGCGCAGCTCATTGACGCGGACGACCAAACCCACGTTTGGGCCAATTCCTATGACCGCAAGCTACAGGACGTGCTCAAACTGCAGGCCGAGTTGGCGAACCAGGTGGCGGGCGCGATCCAGGTCGAGCTGGGGCCCATCCGGGCCGAAGCCGGCACCGCACCCACGGTCGATCCCAAGGCTTATCAACTCCTGGCCCGCGGTCGCCACCAGCTTTATCGCTGGATGCCCGGCGGCTTTCTCGAGGGTCGCCGCTACCTGAGGAGAGCGGTCGAACTTGATCCCGATCTGGCCAGCGCCTGGTCGTGGCTCGCCATGGCCAACCTCGGCATTGCGACCTATGAAGTCGAGCCCAGGGAGGAAGCCTATGATCGTGCCGTGAAGGCGGCGCGCCGGGCGCTGGCGCTCGACCCCCGGCAAGGGCTGGCACTGTTCGTCCTGGCGTACAAGACGTACAGGTACGACTGGAACTGGGATCGCGCGGAAGAGCTTTTCCGGTGCGCCATCGAGGCCAGTCCGAACTCGCCCTGGACTCACTGGGGCTACTCTGGTCTACTGACTATCCTGGGGCGCCACGACGAGGCCATCGCCCAAGCCCGCCTGGCATTGCGACTGGACCCGGCATCGATTTACATGCAATATTTTGGCCTGCGGTACGCACTCCTGTATGCGCGGCGCTATGACGAGACGCTGGCCGCCTGTGAAGCCATGCGCGAGGCTTTGCCGGAGCGCCCCGGTGCTTTCTACGGGTGTCTGTTGGCTGTTTACAAACGAACGGCACAGTATCAAAAAGCGATCGAGATGCACGCAAAGCTCCACGAGCTTGGCGCCGCTGCCGGCTATACCAATATGGGCGAGGTCGACGATGCCGACATCGCCGCGTTGAGGCGCGCCTGGCGCGAGCACGGGGCGGCGGGGTACTGGCGCTGGGTCAAGGCGATGCGCGATCGGCCCGGCGACTTCAACGCGGTCGATCGCGCCATCCCGCGCGTCCAGCTCGGCGAATTCGATGAGGCGATGGCCATGCTCGAAGAGGGTTTCAGGCAGCGCGGTTTTTCCATGCCGATCATAAAGGTCGAGCCCCTGCTCGATCCCCTGCGTGACGACCCGCGCTTCCGGGATCTGCTGCGACGCATGCACCTGCAGGGCGATTAACGCCTGAACCATTGATCGTCCGTCATGCCGGCGCAGGCCGGCATCCAGTATTTTATGAATCCCGCCCGTCGGGCGGGATGCGTATTCATACTGGGCCCCGGCCTTCGCCGGGGCGACGGCACCTGCAGGGCGATTAACGCCTGAACCATTGATCGTGCGTTGTTCCCCGAAGGCGCACTGCTGTCCGGGAAAACCGGCAGTAGACATTTATTCGTCATGCCGGCGCAGGCCGGTATCCAGTATTTTATGAATCCTGCCCGCCGGGCGGGATACGTATTCATACTGGGCCCCGGCCTTCGCCGGGGCGACGATTGTCGGCTCGATCGAGTCGATATTGATCGCAGTCCCGCGAGAGGATCTGCTCCCAAGGCACGACAAAGCACGACAAAGCCCCGAATGACGCCCTTTGCCGCTTGCAAGGCACTGATTTCCGGACGAAACTTCATAGTGTCATTCGGGGCACCACGCAATTCCGCTTCCACCGCTCCGGATGACGGGAGGATGGAAATGAAGGTTTTTGCAATGAAGGCCCTGATGGGCTCGCTGGGGATCGTCATGCTGTTTGCCGTAGTTGGGAACGGCGCGGTGATTCCCGTTGCCCAGGCTGCCGGCACCGACTATGAATTCCTGCCACTCGCGCTGGATCCGGCGAGCGGGGAGTTTCCCGAAGGCATCACCGTCGACGCCAGCGGCAATATCTACTACAGTCTCGCGCCCCGGGGCGAGGTCTGGCGGGCCACGCCCGACGGCGACCTCGCCCTTTGGGCGGCGCTGGACCCGAATCTCCCCCAGGGCGCCCAGGGCGCCCTGGGCCTTGCGATTGACTCAGACGGGGAGGTTTATGCGGCGCTGATGGCCTGCAATGCCGACGGATGCAACGGCACGCACGGCGTATGGCAGATTCAAAGTCAGGGAAACATGGTGAAGCTGCCGGGGACAGTGAACATCGCCTGGCCGAATGCGCTCGCGATGGGTCCGGACGGTGAGCTGTATGTATCCGACTCGCTCGGCGGTGCCATCTGGGTTGTGCGCCGACAGGCGGGCGGAGGATTCGCACCGGCCGAGATCTGGATACAGGACGCCGCGTTGCAAGGGAACGGAGCACTGGGGCTTGGCGCGCCCATTGGTGCCAACGGGGTGGCTTATGCGCCCGGTCGGAACGAAGTGCTGGTCGCAAACACCGAGAAGGGATTGATCCTTGCGATCCCGATTCAACCCGACGGTACGGCAGGCGCGATTGAAACCGTGGCGCAAGGTGCGGCCCTGATTTCGGTCGACGGCATCGCCGTGGATCGTTATGGCGACGTACTGGCATTGACCGTGGCGCGCGTCGGAGCCGGCGGGCCGGAGCCCGTGAGCCAACTCCTGCGTGTCGACCGTGATTCCGGTGAAGTTGAAGTCCTGGTGGCCGGCGGACCGCTGTTTTTCTCCACCTCGCTCGCCTTCGGTCGGCTGTCCGGGAGCACGGAAACCATCTTCGTGGCGAACTGGGCCGTGCTCGCTCCGATGTTCGGGTTGACGCCCGCGCCTTCCATAACGGGGATCGATTTGCGGCACGTCTGGGACGAGAGCGAGGCGACGCCCGCCAACTATGCATTCCTGCCACTGGCGCTGGACCCGGCGAGCGGTCAGTTTCCCGAAGGCATCACCGTCGACGCGAGCGGCAACCTCTACTACAGCCTCGTGTTCACCGGCGAGGTCTGGCAGGCCACGCCCGACGGGGACCTGACGCTTTGGGCGTCGCTGGACCCGCATCTACCGCCGGGGGCCGGCGGCACCGCGGGCCTTGCGATTGACCAGGACGGGGACATTTATGCCGCGCTGATGGCCTGCAACGCCGACGGTTGCAACGCGACGCACGGCGTGTGGCAGATCAGCGGCCCCGGGGCAAAGGAAAAGTTGCCGGGGACGGCGCAAATCCTCTTTCCGAACGCCCTCGCGTTCGGTCCCGACGGCGAGCTGTACGTGTCCGACTCGCTCGGCGGTGCCATCTGGATCGTGCGCCGGTCCGACGACGGTACAACATGGCTCCCGGCCGAGGTCTGGATCCAGGACGAGGCATTGCTCGGGAACGGATCATTGGGGCTCGGTGCGCCTGTAGGCGCCAACGGGGTGGCCTATTCTCCCGGGCGCAACGAAGTGCTGGTCGCCAACACCGAGAAGGGGTTGATCCTTGCAATCCCGATCAAAGCGGACGGTACGGCAGGCGCGATCGAAACCGTGGCGCAGGGTACGACCCTGATCCCGGTCGACGGCATTGCCGTTGACCGCTATGGCGACGTCCTGGCACTGACCGTGGCGCGCATCGGAGAGGGCGGGCTGGAACTCGTCAGTCAACTCCTGCATGTCGACCGCGACTCCGGTGAAGTCAAGGTCGTGTTGGACGGCGAACCGCTGTTCCTCTCCACCTCGCTCGCCTTCGGGCGCCTGTCCGCGACCACGGAGGACGTATTCGTGGCGAACTGGGCCCTGCTCGCCGCGGCATACGGTCTGGTACCCGAGCCCGCCATTGTGCGCGCGCATTTGCAGCAAGGCTGGCAAGTGGACAATGAGCCGCCGGTGGCCGAGGACGGCAGCCTCACGACCGGGGAGGATACGCCGGCGAGCGGCACGCTGGTGGCGAGCGATCCCGACGGCGATGCGCTCACCTTCAGCATCGTCGACGAGCCCGCGCACGGCGGCGTCACGCTTGACGATCCGGGCACAGGCGCTTACACCTACACGCCGGATGCGGGCTTCAGCGGGAGCGACAGCTTCACCTTCACGGCCAACGACGGCTTCGTCGACTCCAACGTCGCCACCATCAGCATCACGGTGAACGCGGCCCCGCCGCCACCTCCGCCTCCGCCGCCTTCGGACGATGGCGGGGGCGGCGCCTTTGGCGTGTTCGGGCTCCTCGCCCTGCTCGTCATGGCGCGGGGCGGCCTCGGCGCGGCACGGCTGCGGCGCCGCCACCCCCGGGTTTGACGGCGGACGGCCCGCTCCTCTTCCCTCGCGCGGAGGAGCGGGCCATGCCCGTGAAACGGAGACCCGTCTCGATTGGTTCGCGTGTGACGGGCGGAAATGATTGGCTCACAACCGAGGAGGTAGACATGGCCAAAACACTTTCACGGCTCGCCGTGACGCTCGCCGTTACGGCACTCTTCATCCTGGCGGCGACGCCGGCACTTGCCATCGATGGCGGCCGGCCCGATCACCGGGCCCACAAAAGCGTCGGTATCCTGGGGTTCGTCGTGCCTGATACGTACCCGGCGAACGCAGGCCAATTCGGCCTCCCCCCGTTTGAACCCGGCCAGGCATACGGCTGGTGCAGCGGCTTCGTGATCTCCGACTCGGCGTTTGTCACGGCCGCGCATTGCATCACTCCCGTTGCGGGATTTTTCCAGGCTTTCGGAGGGGCGACGTGGGTCGTATCGCTGGAAGGGGGATCGCCACGCCACCCGGTGGTGCCCCCCGGATGCCTCGATGCGGCCCACATTTTTTTCAGCATCCCCGACTTCCCGCTCCTGGTTGCGGGCGTGGCTGCAGAAAACGTCTTTCTGCATCCGGATCCTGTTCTGCACGACATCGCCGTGTTGCGATTCGCCGAGGGCAGTTTCGGCGTTCGTCCGGTCCGGCTTCCGGAAGAGGGCGCGCTCGACGAGCTGGCTTCCCGCGGAGTTCTGGACAACATGCCGGTTCACGGGGTGGGGTACGGTGCCGGAGAACCGTGCGAAGGGGGGGTCACCATCGTGGGCTATCGCCAGCGGGCCCTGATGGCCAATGCCGGCCTTGACGCCACGGGGCAGAGGCTGCTGTGGCAGCTGCCGCAACCACTATGGGGAGCGCTGCCGGGACTCGGGGATTCGGGCGGCCCGGTGTTCCTCCGGGGCACGGTGGTGGCGCTCACCTCGTTCGGCGCGTTCTGGCAGCGGCTCGATACCGAATCCAGTCTCGAGTTCCTCGAGGATTGCCTGGAAGGGGAATGTCTGCAGGTCGATGAAGACGAAGACGACGACGAGGACGAAGATAACGATGGGGCGGATGACGAAAACGAAGATGACGACGAAGAGGAAGAAGAGGGCGATGAATAAGCGACAGTTCAGCCCAACGGGATTGCCGTTTGAAGTGCCGTCAAGTTCTCACGTGCTCGCCTTGACGTCACTTGTCGACCGGAATCCGCCGCCGGCACTGCCCACTTGCGTGCCCGGATTTCGGCCATGACATATCGCGGGCGATGGACGGCGGCCTCCATCGCCCTGCGACGTTGATCCCGGTGGCGGACGGCACCGCGCGACTCTCCGGCGCGGCCCGGAATACCGGCGACCACCCGATGTTACGCTCCGGCCGACAAGCCGGGCTCCTCCTTGCTCCTCGATAGCGTGAGGGTCAGCGTGGCGCATGCCCTTGAATGTGGCCGCCTTGCCCCCAAAAAGAGGTAGGCAGCGGGGTCATGCCGGATTTTCTCCGGCCCCCGCGTTTGACGTGATCCACTTCAAGGGTATCCATGAGCAAGAACAGGGATTCGGAAGAGGCTCCGGTGGAAGAGGCTGCGCCTCACGAAGGCGAACGGCTCGAGCAGGCGCAAGAGGCGGCTGAGGATTCGGTCGAGGCGCGGCTGGCGAAGGCCGAAGCCCGGCTCGCCGAAGAGCATGATCGTGCTCTGCGCCTGGCCGCGGAGATCGAGAACATGCGCCGGCGCTCGGCCCGCGACCTCGAAAATGCCCATCGCTACGGGCACGAGCGCTTCGCGGCAGAGTTGTTGCCGGTGGCCGACAGCCTCGACCTGGCGCTTTCATCGGCGGGCGATGCGCCTGAAGGCGTGCGCGAAGGGCTGGAAATGACCCTGAAGCTTTTGCACGACATCTTCGCCAGTCACCACATCGAGGTGATCGACCCGGCGGGCGAGCCGTTCGACCCGGAGTTCCACGAAGCCATGGCGACGCAGCCGGGCGGCGAGGTGGCCCCGGATCATGTGCTCGAGGTGGTGCAGAAGGGCTATCGGCTGCATGACCGCCTGCTGCGCCCGGCGCGGGTGATCGTGGCCAGGACCCCGGAGTAGGCTGCACGCAGAGGAGCGCCGGCATCTTGCCGGCTGGCCGGCTGGAAGCCGGCGCTCCTTGTAGCGTTCCGGGTGCTTGAAATGGCGGCGCAGGCCCCCAAATAGAGTGCATCGCGAGAGTTTTTCGCAAGATTTCGGACTTTCAAACGCTTGGTGGAGAGAATTCAATGAGCAAGATTATCGGCATCGACCTCGGCACGACCAACTCCTGCGTGGCGATCATGGAGGGCGGCAAGCCGCGGGTCATCGACAACAGCGAGGGCGATCGCACCACCCCCTCGATCGTGGCCTTCAACAAGGAGGGCGAGGTCCTGACCGGCCAGCCGGCCAAGCGCCAGGCGGTGACCAACCCCGAGAACACGCTGTTCGCGATCAAGCGCCTGATCGGGCGCAAGTTCGAGGACGAGATGGTGCAGAAGGACATCGACATGGTGCCCTACAAGATCGTCCAGGCGGACAACGGCGATGCCTGGGTCGAGGCCCAGGGCAAGGCGATGGCGCCGCCGGAGGTCTCCGCGCGCATCCTCCAAAAGATGAAGAAGACCGCCGAGGATTACCTCGGCGAGAGCGTGTCCGAAGCCGTGATCACGGTGCCGGCCTACT
>JAKDMP010000015.1 GCA_030452225.1 Gammaproteobacteria bacterium | reverse complement strand
TCCACGGCGGCTCGAATCTCGTCACGCCGAAGGGCGGCTTGCGCCAGCGACTCGCGCTGCCCTGAAAGTGCCGCCGCCAAATCCGCCTTGAGCCGGTTGATCTCATCGCCGTAGGCAGGGCGCTCGTCGGCCGGCAATTGGCCAATGCGCGCGAGCAGCGCCTTGACCTTGCCCTTGCGGCCGAGATATTCGACGCGCACGCGATCGAGCGCGGCGCCGTCCGATGCGCCGCGAATAGCGTCCAGCGCCGCCGCGCGAATGCTGTCCACTGCTTCGTTGGTCATGGCAACCGGCTGACTTGCAGAATCTTCCCGGGGCGAGTCGGCTCGCCCTGATCAACCGTCGAGAGCGGCGCGGGCCTTCTCGACGAGCGCGCTGAACGTTGCCTGATCGGTGTAGGCGATGTGCGCAAGCGCCTTGCGGTCGAGCCCGATCTCGGCGCATTTCAGGCCGTGCATGAACCGGCTGTAGTTCATCCCTTCGGCTCGGGCCGCGGCATTGATCCGCTGCACCCACAGGGCGCGGAATTCGCGCTTCTTGACTCGCCGGTCGCGATAAGCGTACTGCCCCGCCTTGATGACGGCCTGGTTGGCGGTGCGCCAGTTTTTGCTGCGATTGCCGTAATAGCCCTTCGCCTGCTTGAGCACCTTCTTGTGACGACGATGCGCCTGAACGCCGCGTTTCACTCTAGCCATTTCGCCTCCCTCCTACGAATGGGGCAGCATGCGCTTTACGGCAGGCTGGTCCTGATCGGCGACGAGCGCGGGCGAGCGCAGGTGGCGCTTGCGCTTGGTGGACTTCTTCGTCAGGATGTGACGGCGGTGCGACTGCGTGCGCTTGAACTTGCCGCTTGCAGTTTTGCGAAAGCGCTTGGCCGCACCCTTGTGGGTCTTCAGTTTGGGCATGTCTCTCTCCTTGGTTGATTCCTCCGGGCCCCGGCTTTGCGCCGGCGTTGACCGCCCGGCTGAACTTCATTTCGCGAGCAAGCTCGCTCCTGCATTCTCACTTCCCTCCCCTCACTTCTTCCTGGGCGCGAAAAGCATCACCATCTGGCGGCCTTCGAGTTTCGGCATCTGCTCCACGCTGGCCACCTCCGCAAGATCCTCGCGGATGCGCTCGAGCAGGTCGCGGCCCAGTTCCTGGTGGAGCATTTCGCGGCCGCGAAAACGCAACGACACCTTGGCGCGATCTCCGGCCTCCAGAAATGCGACCAGTTTGCGCATCTTGACACGGTAATCGCCTTCCTCGGTGCCGGGGCGGAATTTCATCTCCTTGACCTGCACCTGCTTCTGTTTGCGCCGATTCGACTGCTGCTTCTTGTTCTGCTCGAACACGAAGCGGCCGTAGTCCATGAATCGGGCCACGGGCGGGTCGGCATTGGGCGAAACTTCCACCAAGTCCATGCCCTCGGTTTCAGCCGCTTCGATGGCATCGCGGATGAGCATCACTCCAAGCTGTTTGCCGTCGGTTCCGATCACCCGTACGCGGGGCGCCTCGATATCCTCGTTTCGCCTTGCCTTTTTTTCCTGCGCGATGTGCTATTCCTCCGCCTGAAACTGTCCCATGGCCTCAACCTCCCGCACAAGACGATCGGTGAAAGCCGCGATCTCCATTGTACCGGGATCGGCCCCGGCACGTGTTCGCACGGCAACAGTCCCCGCCTCCCGCTCGCGTGCGCCGACGACGAGCAGATAAGGAACACGAGCCAGCGTGTGGGCGCGAATTTTATAACTTATGGTCTCGTTTCTCAAGTCCTTGTCCACCCTGAGCCCGCTTTGCGCAAGCCTGGCGGCGACTTCACCGGCGTAATCCGCCTGCGCCTCGCCGATCGGGAGCACCACCGCCTGCACCGGCGCGAGCCACGGCGGCAGACGCCCGGCGTAGTGCTCGATGAGAATGCCGATGAAGCGCTCCATCGAGCCCACGATGGCGCGGTGCAGCATCACCGGGTGCTGGCGCGCGCTCCTGTCGTCCACGTATTCGGCGCCCAGGCGCTCGGGCATCATGAAATCCACCTGCATGGTGCCAACCTGCCAGTCACGCCCGATCGAGTCGCGCATGTGATACTCGATCTTGGGGCCGTAGAACACACCCTCACCGGGTAGCTCTTCCCATTCAACGTCACTGGCGCGCAAAGCCGCACGCAGCGCCTCCTCGGCCTGATCCCAGATGGCCTCGGAGCCGATGCGCTTGTCCGGCCGGAGCGCGATCTTGACCGCGATATCGCTGAATCCGAAGTCGGCGTACACCTTCATCGCCTGGCGGTGAAAAGCGCTGACCTCGTCCTCGATCTGCCCGGGTGTGCAGAACACATGCCCGTCGTCCTGGGTGAAGGCGCGCACGCGCATCAGGCCGTGCAGCGCCCCGGAAGGCTCATTGCGATGGCAGCTTCCGAACTCGCCGTAGCGGATGGGAAGATCGCGGTAGCTGTGCAGCCCCTGGTTGTAGATCTGCACGTGGCCGGGACAGTTCATGGGCTTGACCGCGTAGTCATGCTTCTCGGATTCGGTGAAAAACATGTTCTCGCGATAGTTGTCCCAGTGCCCGGATTTCTTCCACAGCGAGACATCGAGAATCTGCGGTGCGCGCACCTCGGCATAGCCCGAGTCGCGGTACACGCCGCGAAGGTACTGCTCCACCACCTGCCAGATCGTCCAGCCCTTGGGGTGCCAGAACACCATGCCCGGCCCCTCTTCCTGCTGATGGAAGAGATCGAGCTGTTTGCCGATCTTGCGGTGATCGCGTTTGGTCGCTTCCTCGAGCCGGTGCAGATGCGCCTGGAGCGCCTTCTTGTCCGCCCAGGCGGTGCCGTAGATGCGCTGCAGCATCTCGTTGGCGGAATCGCCGCGCCAATAGGCGCCGGCGACATGCGTCAACTTGAATACGCCGAGCTTGCCGGTAGAGGGCACATGCGGGCCGCGGCACAGATCGGTAAACCCGCCCTGGCTGTAGAGCGTCAGCGTCTCACCGGTCGGAATCGACTCGATGATCTCGGCCTTGTATGCCTCGCCCTGATCGCGGAAAAACGCGATCGCCTCGTCGCGGGAGACCACGCGGCGGGAGACCGGGAGGTCGGACTTGGCCAGCTCGCGCATGCGCGCCTCTATGCGCCCGAGGTCTTCGGGGGTGAAGGGCTCATCCCTCGCGAAATCGTAGTAAAAGCCGTTTTCGATTACCGGGCCGATGGTGACCTGGGTGTGCGGATACAGCTCCTTCACCGCCTGGGCGAGAAGGTGCGCCGTGGAATGGCGGATGACCTCGAGCCCCGCGGCATCGCGCGCGGTCACGATTTCCATTGCGGCGTCCCGATCAATTTCGCACGCAAGATCCACCAGCTTGCCGTCGAGCCGCGCAGCCAGCGCCGCGCGTGCCAGGCCCGCTCCTATGTCACCCGCCACTTCGGCCGCAGTGACCGGGCCCGGATAGTGCTTCTCGTTGCCGTCGGGAAGACGAATCGTAATGTCGGTCATGGGCCAGATCGCAGCGCGGGGGAGAACCGGAACAGGAAAATGGTAGGCGCGATTGGATTCGAACCAACGACCCCCACCATGTCAAGGTGGTGCTCTAACCAGCTGAGCTACGCGCCTTCTTCAGTCTGCAGAATCCGCCAGCCGCGGCATTCAGGCAGTCCGTCAAGGCGGGCTAATTTACCATAGTTGCCGCATCCGGAGCGGTTGCCGGCGGCGGGATCACGTTGGGCCAGGCCCCGGAACGAACCAGGCGAAGCGCGAACTGGCTCTGCATGCTCAACTCCACGACGTGTGAAGTGCCAAAATTGAGCGTCCAGACCTCGGTAGGGAAGGTCTCCAGCGGCGTGGAACTCCAGAACACGACGGAAGGCGTGTTGGGAAACACCTCGAGATTGATCGCGGGATCGCTGCAATGGTAGCGTTCGATCGACATCAACTCGCGCAGGTTCGGCACGCGCCAATCGGTATGGCCGGCGAACCCCGAATCCTGGTTGAAGCTTTGCGCGGCTTGAAGCGCATCCTGCCAAGTGTACGCCGTCGCCACGCCCTCGCAGCTCTTGCTGCCGGCATTCCAGGTCTGCCCCATGGCGCAGCGCATCCACATCAGCCCGGTGCGCAAATCCCGGGCCGTGCCGTCGGCATGCAGTTGGTAGCGGCTGGTCGGGGCGTCGTCCAGCGTCTGCGGGTCGCAGGTCTGGGCGCGCACCGTCACGCCGACGACTAGAAATGCGGCGGCGAGGCCCGTTAACACGATCCGCTTCATGGAGTTTCTCCTCCTCGCACCAGGATGACGTAATGAAGCGTATTTTTGGGCAGAAAGCTGTCGTACCCGTATAACGCCGATATCACCGTTGCGCGCGACGGCAAATCGCCCGGGGTCGAAGTCCAGTAACCCGCCGGCTCCAACGTGGGAATAGCCTGCAACGGTTTGCTGAGTCCGCCAATTGCGCCGAAGTTCATCAAATTTCGTAACTCCGCCGCCGAGGGTAACCGCCAGTCGGTAAAGCCGCACAACGCAGCCTCGTTGACTTTCTGGACAAAGTGGTAGGTATCGAGTTCGTAAAACCCCCCGTTCGCCTTGCCGGGATCCCCACCGTTTGAATTGCTGTCCGGGTTGTACCAACTGTAGACGTAGCTGGTGTCATACAAACCGGCGCCGGCAACCCGTCGCGGTACCTCCCACACCAGCCCCGTCCAGTTGTCACGCACGCAGGCCCAGGGGTTTTGGTCGTACGTAGTCGAGTTCAATGTCCGCACGAAAACCGGCTCGCCGTCAAAACCAAGTCCGGTGAAGTCGTAACCGAACACCCCCGAGCCGACTTGCACCAACGTGCCGTTTGACGCTTCAGAGGTACGCCCGATTTCCGCATCCTGCGCCGGATAGCCGGCCGCGGGGCAGGAATTGGGATTCGCGGGGTTGCCGTTGACAAGCGTTGCGCAGCCTGTGACGCCGGTGTCATTCAATGGCACGGGGTAGTAACGCATGAGGGCAGCAGCCAGATTGTCTCCCATGGTGAGATTGCTGCTCGGATTGCTCAGTTTGAGATAAAAATAACGCGCTGTTTGATGCGACACCCCACTGAGCGCAATCGTGACCGTCTGGCTGAGTACGCCCGGACCGAAGGTCAGGCTTCCGCTGGCGCTGGTGTAGTCCGTTCCCGCTTTCGCCGTGCCATCCACCGTGGTGTAGGCCACGGTGGCCTGGCCATTGGGCGAGTTGGAAAGCCGCACCGTGATGTCGACACTGGACGGGCCGCCGTCATGCACATACACGGGAGACCCTAAAGCCGAGATGGTCGGCGGGTCCGGATTAACGTGTATGGTAACGACCGCGGGATCGGAAGACGTTCCGGCCGAGTAGGCCTTGTAGATGAGGGCATCGAAGCCGGTAAAGCCGCTGTCAGGGGAATATGTCAGGATGCCCGAATTGTTCCCGAGGGAGGCCGTACCATGCTCGGGCGGTTCGGTAATCTTGTAAGTCATGGGAAGATTCTTGATGTTGGAGGCATGCAACTGTCCGGTCACGGGCGTACCGGGAGAAGTCACAAAAAAGGCGGTCACCGCAAAAGGCTTGGCCACGGTGGACGGTTTGGGCGCTGCTCCGCCGCCGCTGCTGCCGCCGCAACCGCTCAACAGCAGCCCCAAAGCCCCCACCAATAGCAGAGGGAAAAAACCTGTTCTGATCAGACCCAAATCCGACTCCCCGTAACGATTGAATTGCCAAGCAAGCGGCGCACCATAGCCTTGATCGCCATTTTCTGTCAAAGTTCACTATTCTTGCGCGATGTGCGGCGGCGGCCCAACTCCGGCCGTGCGGCCTCCAGGTACATATACATGGAAAACAGAGTGAGGGCCGCGGCCAGATACAAAAGCGCCAATCCAATCAAGTAGATGGGCACACCACCAATGGGATGCGCGTACAGCATGCACACGATTGCCACCATCTGTACGGCCGTTTTTACCTTGCCGATGCGTGACACCGCGACGGCGCGCGAAGCCCCGATCTGCGCCATCCATTCGCGCAGCGCCGAGACGGCAATTTCGCGCCCGATGATGAACAGCGCAGGCAGCGCCACCCAGAAATGGCCGTTGGCCATCACCAACAGTACCAGTGCCGTCGTCACCAGCAGTTTGTCGGCCACCGGATCGAGAAATGCGCCGAAACGCGAGCCCTGTTCGAGGCGCCGGGCAAGAAAACCGTCGAACCAGTCGGTCAGTGCGGCGAGCACGAACACCACCGCCGCCGCGGGCTCGCCCCAGCCGACCGGCAGGACGAAGAACACGACCATGACCGGAATGAGCAGCACCCGGAGCATGGTCAACCCGTTGGGAACTCCGATTTTCAAGCTTCAATGACTCCCGAAATGCGCACTGATACGTTCGGCGAGCGCGCGGCTGATACCGGGAACGCGCATCAACTCCTGCGCGCTGGCCCGTTTGAGTTCCGTGAGACCCCCGAAGTGGGTCAGCAGTTGCCGGCGTCTAGCCGGACCGATCCCGCTAATTGTATCCAGACCGGATTCGAGCCGTTTGCGCCGGCGCGCGCGCCGGTGGCCGGCAATGGCAAAACGGTGAGCTTCGTCGCGCATCGCCTGCACCAAGTGCAAGGCCGGCGAATCGGGCGCAAGCGCCAGCGTTCGCCCCCGCGGCGCCAGGACCAGCCGGTCCATGGCGGCGCGCCGCGCCGGCCCCTTGGTCACCCCGGCGAGACGCAAACGTTCCAGTCCGAGCGCGTCGAGCACGGGTTGCACGCGGCGCACCTGCGCAGGGCCGCCGTCCACCAGCACCAGCTCGGGCAAATCGGCCTTTTCCTCGAGTTGTCTGCGATAGCGGCGCTCGAGCACTTCGGCGAGCGCCGCATAATCGTCGCCGGGCTCGGCCGAACGCACCCGAAAACGACGGTACGCCTCCTTGACCGGCCCGTTGCGGTCGAACACCACGCAGGAACCCATGGGCTCCTCGCCGCCGCTGTGGCTGATATCGAAGCACTCGATGCGGGTCAGGGCGTCGCCGGGCAAGTCCAGCGCCGCCTCGAGCGCGGCAAAACGCGCCTCGAAAATCGCCGCCGAACCGCTGCGGCGCGCCAGCGCTTCGCGCGCATTGGTCTCGGCGAGCGCCAGCAGCCGGCGCAACGGGCCGCGGGCTCCGGAGCGCAAGTGCACGGCATGCCCGGCGCGCTGCGAGAGCGCCTCGGCGAGCGCGCCCGTGCCAATCAGCCCACGGTCGCAAACCAGCCGCGGCGGAATGGCCGCCTTGCTCTCCAGGTAATGCTGGGTGACGAAACTCTCGAACAGCGCCCTGGCGCTCGCGGCAACGCCGACATCGAGCAGGTAATGGCGACTTGCCAGCAGGCGGCCTTCGCGTACCGGCAAGAGAGCCACCGCGGACTTCACTTCGCCTGCGGCCAGGGCCAGCACATCGCAATCGGCCACGCCGCCGACCACGTCCTGGCGCGTACCGACGCGGCGCAAACGCATGATCTGATCGCGCAGCCGCGCGGCTTTTTCGTATTCGAGCGCCGCGCTCGCCGCCTCCATTTTTTTGGCCAGCGCCGTCATCACGCCCTCGTTGCGGCCCTCGAGGAAGGCGACGGCCTGCTCGAGGTCGGCGGCATAGCCATGCTCGTCGATGTAGCCGACGCAGGGCGCCGAACAGCGCCCGATCTGGTACTGCAGGCAGGGGCGCGTGCGATTCTTGAAAAAATGGTTGCTGCAGTTTCTGAGCCGGAACACCCGTTGCAATTCGATCAGGGTCGTGCGCGCCGCGCCGGCACTCGGATAGGGCCCGAAACGGCGGGTTCCGGCCCGCTCGGGGCCACGGTAGAAATTCAGTCGCGGAAATCCCAGACCCGGTTCGAGCCGGATCCAGGGGTAGCTCTTGTCGTCGCGAAGGATCACGTTGTAGCGCGGGCGATGGCGCTTGATAAGCGTCGCCTCGAGCAGCAGCGCCTCGACCTCGTTGGCGGTGTGCGTCACCTCGACCCGGTCGAGCCGCCGGAGCATGGCCGCGGTTTTCGCGCTCGCCGGGCGCTTGCCGAAGTAGGAACCCAGGCGGCGGCGAAGGTCGCGGGCCTTGCCGATGTAAATCAGCTTGTCCCCGGCATACATGCGGTAGACACCCGGCCCGTGACCGACGGTGGCCAGGAACGTCTTGGAATCAAAATCACTCATCAGGGCAATCGTATCCAGTCACGTAGGCCGGGATAAGCGTAGCGTTCCCGGCATCTTTGCCGACAACGACCTCCGGTCTTGTGCCGACCTGTATAAGCTTATGGAAACACTGATTAAACACCCTAATCGTCACACCGGCGAAAGCCGGTGTCCAGTTTTGATACGTATCCCGGCCACAGCCGGGATTCAATAATGGACTGGATACCGGCCTTCGCCGGTATGACGGGACAAATCAGAGCCCCCTTATAACTGTTAACGGCTGTTATTCCATGTTGGCGATCACCGCTTCCCCGAACCCCCTGGTGCCCACCAGTGTCGCACCGGGAATGAGCTTCTGCATGTGTTCCTGGACGCCTTTGCTCCCGGCCAGTTCACGCTTGGGCGCGCGGATCGCCTCGCGCAAGCGCGCGACGTCGTAGGTGAGAATCTGTTTTGCGATCGCGCCCGCAACGCCGCTCATGATGCAATCCGCCGCCTCTCCCCAACCAAGATATCGGAGCATCATCTCGGCCGAGAGGATGATCGAGCCGGGGTTGACCCGATCCTTGCCGGCGAAGTCCGGAGCGGTGCCGTGCGTCGCCTCGAACACGGCGAGCGCGTCGCCCATGTTCGCCCCCGGCGCCATGCCGATGCCGCCGACCTGGGCCGCAAGCGCGTCGGAAATGTAGTCGCCGTTCAGGTTGAGCGTCGCGATGATGTCGTACTCCTCGGGGCGCAAGAGAATCTGCTGCAGGAAATTGTCGGCAATCACGTCCTTCACCACGATGCGCTTGCCCGTGACCGGATTGGCGAAGGCGAGCCACGGGCCGCCGTCGAGCGGCTCGGCGCCGAACTCCTCGCGCGCCACTTCGTAGCCCCAGTCGCGAAAGGCA
The DNA here is from genome assembly GCA_030452225.1 of Gammaproteobacteria bacterium. Lineage (GTDB taxonomy): Bacteria > Pseudomonadota > Gammaproteobacteria > JAKDMP01 > JAKDMP01 > JAKDMP01. Next base: position 15,184 of record JAKDMP010000015.1, on the reverse strand, counting down.
CCCTCGGTGAACTTCATGATGTTGCCCTTGTGCACCAGCGTGACCGAGGTGCGATCGTTCGCCACCGCGTACTGGATGGCCTTTCTCACCAGCCGCTGGGAGCCTTCGCGCGACACGGGCTTGATCCCGAGGCCGGAGCTGGCCGGGAAACGAATGTTTTTCACACCAAGTTCACGCTGCAGGAAAGCGACGAGCTTCTGCGCCTCCTCGCTGCCCGCCGGCCACTCGATGCCCGCGTAGATGTCCTCGGTATTCTCGCGGAAAACCACCATGTCGGTGGAATCGGCCAGCTTCAGGGGAGAGTCGATGCCCGGAAAATAACGGATGGGCCGCACGCAGGCGTAGAGATCGAGCGTTTGGCGGATGGTGACATTGAGCGAGCGAAAACCCTTGCCGACCGGAGTCGTAAGCGGCCCCTTGATCGAGACGACGTAGCGGGTGAGCGCATCGAGCGTCTCCTCGGGCAGGTACTCGCCGGCGTAGCGTTCGGCGGCCTCCTCCCCGGCGAGGACGTCCATCCAGGCAATGGCCCGTTGGTCGCCATAGGCGCGCTCCACCGCCGCCTCGACCACCTCGCGCATCACCGGCGTCACATCCACGCCGATGCCGTCGCCGCGAATGCAGGGAATGATCGGACGGTCCGGCACCGTGATGCTGCCGTCGCGGTTGGACGTAATCCGCTCGCCCGCGGCGGGCACCTCGATGTGCTGGTATTGCATGTATTGCCTCTTCTCGATTCGCGGACAATTTTATCAACCGCGAGTCCAGGGCTGGGATTCAGGGCTCTGTTCATCCCCGCCGTCAGTACCCAAATCGATGCAGCAGTGGCCCCTCGAATGTTCGCCCCTGATCTCCGAGACACTGAAGCAAAATCTGCCGTTCCGCGTAAGATCCTGTCCGGCCGAAACCGGCTACCCGACCTCGTGTACCTCGAGTCAAATATCGGCCACCGTGGAGGATTAGTAAGTCAGCAAGAGTCTATCGCTTACAATCTCGTCTTCAAGCGATTCGCCCCCTCTCTGGAATCTGCGGAGCATACTACGGCCACAGTTTACAAAGACCTCACGCTCGAACAGCTTTGGGGGCAAATCCAATTCGCACAGAATCTGACCTGACTTTTTAGTCCCATCGATGCTTAGTGCCACTCGGACACCTCGCCGCTTGCATTGATCGATCGAGGAGATGAGCCGCTTCAACTCAAAGTCCTGCCCTTGATACAGAATGGTTTGGCTGTGAGTATAGGGAGGGTCACAATAAACCAAATCCCCCATGCACGCCTCCTCAATTGCTTCTTCGAAGTCCAATTGACGGAAGTTTGTATTGGATGTGCGGTGATGCCAAATCTCCACACGCTGAGCAAACGATTTAGGCGAGATAGGCTTGTGCGCGCCGCAGGGGGTCGACATGTAGCCGTCGGCCTTACGGAACCTCACCACTCCGCCGTAACAGCTGCGGCAAAGAAACAACAGGTCCGCGCCGTTCGGTGATGAATTGTAACGCGCCTTTATCCTTTCGTAGCCCTCCGGCCTTCCAAGATCAAAATATTCCTGGTACCTGTCTTCGTACCATCTTGTCAACTTTCCGGGATTCGCGTGCAGCACTTGCCATATCTCGACTAACGGCGCGAATGCATCGGATGCAAAGGCCTTCGGCGGCCGCAGAGCGGCCAACACCGCCCCGCTCCCCACGAAAGGCTCATGGTAAGCCCTGATGTCAGTCGGAAAATGCGACGCAATCTCATGGGCGAAGCGTTGTTTGTTGCCAATCCACTTAAGGAGTTGAACCTTAAATGGCTCTACATGCTGAAACTCAGTGCCGTAGAACAAATCTAAAGTTTCTTCCCCGACTTCCATACTCTTAATCATATCCTATTTTGGGATTCACGGCAAAGTATCCTAAATTAGGATACATGAAGAAAGCGCGCTACTCCGCTAACGAAGAAATCATTCGAACAATCTTACGCGCTCGTCGCGTTACGCTCGGTTATCGGCAACAGGACTTAGCACGGAAACTTCACGCTCAACAATCATTCGTCAGCAAATACGAGTCTGGCGAGCGGCTGCTGACTTTTGTCGAAACGATCCGGATTTGTCAGGTTCTTGACCTCGACCCTTGTATAGTCCTAAAGCAATATCTTGATCGTCATGAAACCTGACAAGCGATTCGTCAGTTTACCCAAATCTTTCTGGGCCTACGTGCGACTAATTGGACAGGAATGCGGGTATACCAAAAGAGGCACTGGTCAGTTACTCGTACCGACTCGGGGCGATGTCGAGACTAAAATGTCGAGGTTGGGGCTCCCCGCAGGGTCACTGGATGCCGAACTACGGGGAGGAAAGATTGTTTGGCATAAGCTGGCCGAGTATTTTCAATACAGGGCAGAATTGGGAGCCACACACATCGAAAGTTCTCTTATGAACGCGCAGCAAGCCAAAGCCGAATTTTACAAGTTGAAGAAACGGCTCAAACCGAGATGCCCTTTGCCGATGAATAAGCAAAAGGGTGACAAAAAGGAGCCTGCTTTTCCAACAGGAATGGTAAACATGCTTCTTGAAGCGGAGATAAAAAAGCATGGATGTGACTATGATCCGAGGGCATTGACGACTATAACAAATAATGGGCTCCCCATCAGAACCTTTGCGCGCCGATTAGACGGCGCCTTCCCATCCGTCGTCAATCCCATTGCTATATGGGAAATAAAGGAGTATTACTACACCACGACATTCGGCAGCAGGGTCGCGGACGGCGTCTACGAGACTCTCCTCGACGGAATGGAGATCGAGGAATTGTCAGTTTCAGAAAACATCAATATATTTCATTACCTGATGATTGATGCGCACTACACGTGGTGGCTGTGTGGGAAATCGTATTTATGCAGAATCGTAGATATGCTTCATATGGGCTACGTCGACGAAGTACTCATTGGCAAGGAGGTCATTTCGCGGTTGCCTGCCCTCGCCCGAAAGTGGATCCGAAAAGTAGCCTAATGGTCCTTTGCGCGGGCTCCGGCCTTGTCAATAATCATTCGCTTTGTTGCCATTCTTGGTGAACGATTTGTCCCGGCATGACGTCTGCCACGCGATATGCCCATAAAAAGCCTCTTCGCGCTGAGAGATTCCATCCAGAATGTCGCGCGAGCGCGGCTGTTCATTGCCATCAATCGTTGCAAAAAGCAGCCATCCTGAGCCATCAACTCATGCAGTAACCTCAGGCGCGGCCACATCATGCACAGCCACTTGTCGTGGCGTTCGAGATCTTCCTTGTCCACCGGGTTGGCCGACTTCTTCAGCCATTCCTTCATCAGCGGCGAGCGCACGTTGTCGTTATAGCACCAGCCTTCGTTGCCGGTGTTGTACGGCGGGTCGATGAAGATGCAATCCACCTTGCCGGCGTGGGTGGGCAGGAGCGCCTTGAGCGCTTCGAGATTGTCGCCGTGGATGATGAGGTTGTCGTCGAGGGACGGCTTCCCGCCTTTCGCCGGCAGCGACTTGTCCGCCTCGACCCGCAGCTCGCGAAACGGCACGCTCAAATGATGCGAATAAACGAACTGCTTGCCCTTGAACTCCAATGTCGGCATCGAACTCTCCCAGGAAGATTCATCCGCACAATGAACGCCTTCACGGCAACCGCGTCAGTATAGCGGCAAACAGGCAACTCACCCCTCAAAGCCGCGCCGCGCATAGGTCTACACCGTGTCTGTCCGTAACGAGTTGAGGAAGCTTTGAACAATTCATTTTGCGTCATTCCCGCCCCCGCCTTCGCAGCCCCGCTTTCGCGGGAATGACGAATGAATCAGAGGTTCCTTGGCGGAGTCGCGCGGAAATCCGCTCGGCCGGCACAGACCCCGCCTGCTGTCTTCCTTGTCCCGAACCCGCCGCCAGCACGCTGTCTGGCCGATGTTCACGAGCCAGCGCAGAAACGCGTCTGTCGAATGGGATACTTCCGGCGGCGCCAAGGTAAAATGGGTACGGAAGAACTTTGGAGGCGAACGCCGTGAAATTCACACGTATTACCGTCAACGCGGCGCAGATGGGCGGCGTGCCGTGCATCCGCGGTATGCGGGTGCCGGTGGCGACGGTGGTCGGGATGATCGCCGACGGGATGGCGGAAGCCGAGATTTTGGAAAATTATCCCGATCTTGAGCCCGATGACATTCACGAGGCCATGCGCTATGCAGCCGAAGCGGTTCGCGAACGCGAGCTGCCGTTGGCTGTGCCGTGAGATTTCTGGTCGACAATGCGCTGTCTCCTCTCGTCGCCCAAGGGCTCAAGGACCAAGAGCACGATGCCGTTCACGTGCGTGATTATCATTTGCAGGCCGCCGACGATACCGTGATCTTTGCGCGGGCGGCAAAGGAAGATCGGATTATCGTTTCTGCGGACACCGATTTTGGCACGCTGCTTGCCCTGCGCAACGAGCGCACGCCTTCAGTGATATTGTTTCGCCGTGAATCGAATCGCCGGCCGCAACGGCAAGTGGAGTTATTGCTGGCAAACCTTCCCGTGATCTGCGAATCGCTGGAGCGAGGCGGCATTGTCGTGTTCGAGGAAACCCGTATCCGGATTCGATCGTTGCCGATTGGAGAAGGCATTTAGCCTGCATTATTCACGAGGCCGACTGGCGCTACACTGCAAGTTGCTGCATAGGTTGAAGAATTGGGCATGATTGAGGTCAGTTTGAAGACTGCAGCCTGCAGACCGCGCCAGTCTATCGCGGTGCTTGCCGAGTGTTTGGCATGCGCTCGCGGCGCCATGCTTGGCCTTCACGAAAACCATAGCTACGGCTATGCTTTTCGCTCCAGGCCGGCGCCTGACTTGCTGCGAATTCCGCAATCACTCGCAATGCCCCATGAATAATGCAGGTTAGCGGGTTGCTGAAAAACGTAGCGAGCGAAGGTGGTTTGCGTGCGCGCCTATATTGCGTCTGCCGGCATCGGGCTGCCTGCGCGCCAACCGTCGTGTGAAAGCCTGTCGAGCAGGGGCGAGATGCGCAAACGGTACTCCTTGTCCAGGACCTGCAGCACCAGTTTGTCGGCGCTTTTCGCCCAGGCCAGGAGATGCAGCACGGCTTGCCATTCGTCGGGTTCGGTGACGATCCGCGCCTGTTCGATCCCGCACTCGAGCAAAACCCCGCGCAGAATGGCCGGCACTTCGCCCGCCTCGCGGCCGCGAAAGTGCTCGGGCTGATCCTTGAGCACGACGTAATCGGGCCTTGCGGCGGCCGCCACCGCGGCCAGCTCGCGCATGTCGTGATCGCTGCGGTCGCCGGCCTGCCCCAGAATCATGCCGACGCGCCCGCGCCGGTCGCGCGTTGCCGCCTCGAGAAGGCCGCGCAGGCCGTCCGGATTGTGGGCAAAGTCGAGGAAGGTCTCGATATCGCCCAGCACATGATGCTCGAGTCGCCCCGGGTTGTCTTCGGGCCGAGCGCCGAAGGAAGCCAGCACGCTGCGTATCGTGTCGGCGCCGATGCCGAGTACATCCGCCGCCAGCACGGCGGCTGCAATATTGGCGATGTTGTAGCGGGCGGCGCCGCCGTAGGTAAGGGGCATGGCCTCGATCGCACCCAGATCCTGCGTGCTGCCTTCAAGCTCGAGCACGAGTTGCCCATCGCGCACGCCCGCGCTCGCGCCGCCTTGCGCACGATGATCGCGCAGTAGCGGCGCGTCGGCGTCGAGCCCGAACAATGCGAGCGACGCACGCCCGGCCCGGGCGTGGCGCAGGAGCACTTCATCGTCGCCGTTCACCACCAGCGTGCCGCGTGTACCGAGCGGACGCGCGACGGTGAGCTTCGCCTCCGCCAGGTCGTCCAGGTTGTCGATGCCGTACTCGCCGAAATGATCCTCGCTGACATTGGCCACCACGGCCACATCGGCGTGCTGCGGGGCGATGCCGCGGCGCAGCATCCCGCCGCGCGCGGTTTCCAGCACCGCCGCGTCGATGTCTGTGCGGCGCAACGCCAGCCGTGCCCCGCCGGGGCCGGAATAATCGTCCAGGTCGATCGCCTCGGCATCGACGAATACCCCGTCGGTACAGGTGTGCGCGGTACGCCAGCCGTGCACCTTCGCCATCGCGGCGAGCAGGCGCGTGATCGTCGTCTTGCCGTTCGAGCCGGTGACAAGCGCGATGGGAATGTCGCAAAGTGCGTCCCAGTCGACATCGGACGGCGCCGGCAATGCGTTGATGAGCCAACTGCGACCGCCGCGGCCGCTGCCGAGCGTGACCTGCTCGTCGTCGGCCAACAAATTGATGCCGCGCCCGGCCGCTTCGCCGGCAAGCACCCGCAACGCCGGCATGCCCTCTTCGCGCGCGGCGGCGGCGAGTATCTCCAGTGCTTCGGCGTCGTTCCGCGCGCTCGAAACTTCCGGCGCATCCGGCCAGGGTCCGATCTCGATGCCGCAGTCGCGCAGCGCCGAACACAGTGCCCACTCGTTGACTTCGGTCGCGGCGTACAACTGGTCGAGCGGCGCGGCGAACACCAGCGACACGCCATGCGCATGCGGCCGCACGGCGATGGGCCCCTGCGGCCAGCCAAGCGCGGCACGCGCCCGGGCGATGCGCACGCGCCATGCGTCGCTCACGCCCTCGCGCGCGCCGAGTACGGATTCGAGAACGGCACCGCAATCCTCGAAGAACAGATTGCAGCCGGTCAGCCGCCGGGAATCTTCGAACGGCGGGTCAGCAACCAAATTGCTCAATCATCTCCCTCCGGCTCCGGCGCGAAGCGGATGCCGCGCTCGTCCCGCACCACGTCGCCAATTTGCTCGAAATCGCTTTCGTCGAAGCTTGCCGCTTGTGCAGCGGGCGGTGCGGGCCTGCTCGGATCGGGTTTCTTGCCGGCCTCGCCGGCCTGCGGCTCGAAATGGACGATCTGTTTCCACGAGCGCACCAGCTGATCCGCAAAAATCACCAGCAGGTCGCCTTCCCGGGCCATGCGCAGGCCCGCGATGATCGCCTCCTGCTCGTCGGGAATGGTCGATACGGCCTCCTTCGGAACCCCGGCCGCGTACAGGGCACGGGCCATGATTCGCGGCACCTCGTCGCCGTCCCGACCGCGCAGGTTGTCGTCTCGCCGGCAAATATAGTGATCGAAATGCCCGGCCGCGGCCTGGGCGATCGCGGCCAGGTCCTCGTCGCGGCGATCCCCCGGGCCGGCCAGAACGACGATGCGCCGACGGCTCACGTCGAGTTGCCCCGCGAGCCGGGTCATCGCTTGTACGGCGTGCGCGTTGTGACCGTAGTCGAACAGCACCTTGAACGGATGTTCGTCGAAGATATTCATGCGGCCCGGTGCCTGGTAGAAGGTCGTGTCGAAAGTTCGCAGGCCTTGGCGTATCGCATCGAGCTTGATATCGAGCGAAAAGGCGATCGATGCGGCGAACATCGCGTTCTGCACGTTGAAGGTAGCGCGGCCTTCGAGCGTGGCCGGGATCAGGTGTGTCCACAGCAAGGGAATGTGGCTGCCGTTGTCGTACATCGTGATCATCTGCCCGTTGACGCCTTCTTCGAGCGCGCAGGCACGCCCGCCGGCGCGCACATGCTCGCGAACCAATGGGTGCGCGGGGTTCATGGTCACGTAGCAGATGTTTTCGGCATCGGTGTACGCGGACATTTTGAGAACCTTTGGGTCGTCGGCATTCAGCACTGCGCAATCCCTGGCGACCTCGACCACGATCTGTTTGACCTTCGCCAACTGCTCGACGGTGTCGATTCCCTTCAGGCCCAGGTGATCCGCCTGCACGTTCAGTACCGCGCCCACATTGACTTCGGGTACTCCCATTCCCGCACGCAGCAGGCCGCCGCGAGCGGTTTCCAGCACCGCGATATCGATATGCGGATCGGTCAGCACCATGCCTGTCGCCACCGGTCCGGTCATGTCGCCCTTGACGGTCAGATGGCCGTCGATATAAACGCCGTCGGTCGTGGTCAGGCCCGGTGTGAAGCCGGACATCTTGGCGATGTGCGCCACCATCCGCGCGGTGGTGGTCTTGCCGTTGGTGCCGGTGACCGCCGCGATCGGCACCCGCGAGGGCGTGGCGGGCGGGAACAGCATGTCGATGACGGGCCCGGCCGCGTCGCGCGACGTCCCCTCGCTCGGCGCGACATGCATGCGGAAGCCGGGCGCGGCGTTGATCTCGCAGATTCCGCCGCCGATCGCCTTGTAACTCTCGGCGATGTTCGAGGACAGGAAATCCACCCCACCGACGTCGAGCCCGATCGCGCGCACGGCGCGCACCGCCATCTCGCGATTGTCCGGATGGATGATGTCGGTCACATCGGTGGCCGTGCCCCCGGTCGACAGATTGGCGGTCGCGCGCAGGTGCACGACTTGCCCATCGCCCGGCACCGAATCGGCGGCAAGCCCACCGCGCTCGAGCATCATGCGGGCCTCGCGGTCGAGTTCGAGCCGGGTCAGCACCTTCTCGTGACCGACGCCGCGGCGCGGATCCTCGTTGACGATTTCAATCAGCTCGCAGATGCTGTGCCGGCCGTCGCCAACCACGTGCCCCGGCGTGCGCAGGGTCGCCGCTACCAGTTCGCCGTTGACCACCAGCAAGCGGTGGTCGTAGCCGGTAAGAAAGGTTTCGACGATGACCGCGCGCGAATGCTCGAGCGCAGCCTCGAAGCCGGCACGCACCTCGTCGTCGCTGGTCAGCTGGATTGAGATGCCGCGGCCGTGATTGCCGTTGTACGGCTTGGTGACCACCGGATAGCCGATCCGCTGCGCCGCCCGCACGGCACCGCTGGAAGTGCGCACCAAGCGCTGCTTCGGCACAGGCAGGCCCAGCGCGGACAGAATCTTGTTGGTCTCCTCCTTGTCGCCGGCGAGTTCGACGGCGATGTACGGCGTGCGGCCCGTAATCGTGGCCTGGATGCGTTGCTGGTACTTGCCGTGGCCGAGCTGCACCAGGGATTGCTCGTTCATGCGCAGCCACGGGATGCCGCGCTCGACGGCCGCCCGAACGAGCGCCGCCGTGGACGGGCCGAGCGCACGTCGTTGGGCGTAGCGGATGAAGGTATCGCGCGCGCTCTCCCACTCCCAGCCCTCCGGCAAGTCGTCGGCCTCGCGCAGCTCGGGCGGCAAGAGCGAATGGAGCAGCGTGAGCGCCAGCTTGCCGGCGGCGATCCCCTCCTCGCGCTGCTCGTATTCGTACACGACGGTGTACACGCCGGGATGCTCGGTGCCGCGCGTCCTGCCAAAAGTGACGTCCTCGCCGGCGACGTTCTGCAGTTCGATCGCCGCATGTTCGAGCACGTGGCCGAGCCAGGTTCCCTCGTCTTCCCGCAGGCGGCGAACGAACCCGCCGGGCTCGCGGTACGAGCAGCCGTGGTCGGCCAACCCGGGAAGCGCCTCGAGCAGCGCATCGACGAACTCGGGGCCGAGCCGCGATGTCGGCCACTGCTCGAGCGGGCCCAGGTCGAGAGCAAGGCGGATGACCGGAAAGTGCGCATACAGCGATGGGCCGACGAACACGGAGCGGTCAAGTATGCGCATGGCAAATCCTCCAACGACAACGGCGCGCCGGCCGCCTCCTGCTGTCAGCGCCAGCCTGTATTCCTTGCCGCTATTGTGCGGGATTGCGGGATTCGCATCAAGCGATGCGCCGGCCTGGAGCGCTGTGCAAGGCGAGACCCCGCGCCGCGGATGTGCGAAAAATTCTCGTTCCGCGTCAGTGATTATCCTTCGATTCCGCCAGGCTGCCGGCCGAAGCGCGGCGCGACTCCAGATCGAACGTCGCCCCGGCGGTCAGGATATGGACCTTGAGGCCGAGCATGCACACCGGGTCGTTTTCACCGACGCGGGCCATCGAGGAGAACTGCAGATTGCTCGCATCGACCACCGTCACGGCGCCGCTGCCTTCGACCTCCAGGGTGTTGTCGGGGCCGATGAACGCGGCGGTGTCTTCGTCGAGACCGATACCGACCGAGAACGGGTTGTAGGCGAGCGCGGCAAGCAAGCGTCCGAGGCGGTCGCGCTGGCGAAAATGCTGGTCGATCACGAAACGGTTGGTGAGACCGAGTCCCGGCGCCAACTGGACGCCGCCAGCGGTCGGCGAACCGCCTTCATGGCCGTTGACGATCATGTGATCCGAGAGAATGCTGGCGCCGGCGCTGGTGCCGCCCACGGGCACGCCGCGGGCATTGCATTTGCGCACCAGCCCGGCGATCGGTGTGCCGCCGATCGTGGTGGCAATCCGGAGCTGATTGCCGCCGGTGAAGAAGATGCCGCTGGCCTCGCGCAAACGCTCGAGCCGGTTCGTTTCGGAGGCGTCGCGGCGCGTGTCGAAATCGAGCGTTGCCACCCTGGCCGCGCCGAGTTCGCTGAAAATCTCCTCGTAGCGATCGGCGGTATCTTCCAGTCGGCTCGCGGTCGGAATCACGACGATGTCGGCGTCGTTGGCGCCGCAGAGCTCGACGAAGCGCTTGAGGATGCGCGGATTGTCGTCCTTGTTTTCGGCGCCCCCGATGGGCACGATCCAGCCACGCTGCTCACCGTCTTCTACCTTGGCCGGCATGCGCACTCGACCTTGATGCTGGAACCAGCGGGCAATTTTACACGGAGGGCCGCCCGGCGCGGGCCAGCGTCAGGCGTCGGGGCGGTATCGGCGTTCGGGTCGGGCCCCCGGAGCAGGCTCGAAGTTGCCCCGCAGCACCGCCGTGCCTTCACGCACGTGGATCCGGCCGCCCGCAATCACGAAGTCCGGGGCATGATTCGCATCGAGCGCCACCAGGTCGGCATCGGCTCCGGGTGCGACGCGGCCCTTGGCGGCGAGGCGCAACTGCCGGGCGGGATTGGAGGTAAACGCCGGCAGCGCACGCTCCAGCGGCAGGCCATGCTCCACCAGTTCGCGCAGCGTTGCCAGCAAGGCGCCGGATTCACCGACCCCCATGTACTCGACCGCGCCGTCGTCATCGAAGCACGGCAGGGCGCCGCCGGCATCCGAGCTGATCGTCACGAGCGCGGGATCGATCCCCGCATCGAGTGCAAGCAGCAACGCCTCGGCCGCGCCCAGCTCCTCCTCGCTCCCGCCGTCGGGAAACGCAGTCAGGTCGATCGGGCTGCCCGAGCGCGCCAGCTCCAGCGCCTCGTCGAACAGCGCGCGGCGGCGATTGACGTGGGTGGGCTGGAAAACGCGCCGCGGGAGTTCGGTTTCATCCAACGCGCGGCGCACCAGCTCGAGGCCGCGCTGGCCGTCGCCCATGTGCAGGTGCACGATGCCGGCATTGCCGGTCAAAAGACCCGCAACATGAGCTTCCGATGCCAGACGAACCAGCTCATCGAAGGTCGGCTGACTGGAACGATGGTCGCTCAGGGCGACCTCGCCGACACCGATCAAGGGTTCGACGAACACGAGATCATCGCGCACGCAGCCCGTCAGGGTCGCCGGCGGGAGATGGTACCCGCCGCAATAGGCATAGGCCGACAGGCCTTCCTCACGCAAAGCGTACACCCGCGCGAGAAGATCGCGGGTGCCGCGAGCGATGTCGTCGGTGCCGAGAAGCCCGATCACGGTGGTCACGCCCGCGCCCGTAAAACGCGACAGCTCGAGCCGCGGCACGCGCGAACGAAAACCGGCCTCGCCGCCGCCGCCGGTCACATGGACGTGGCCGTCAATCAGACCCGGGATGAGGCGCCGGCCCTCCAGGTCGATGACCTCGCAACCGGACTCGTCCGGAAGTGCCGGCAACCCGGAGCCGATCCACAGGATACGCCCGCCGCCAAGCAGCAGGTCCCGGCGGCCAAGCGCTTTCGGTGCGTACACATCGGCATTGCGCAACAGAATCAGGTTCATCGGCACAGGATGCGCGAAGCGCGCGCGATGCGTCAAGCGGGAGCCTCGTTACAGAAGGCCGCGCTCGGCGAAGGACACCGGCACGCCGTCGCCGACGACGAAATGGTCCAGCACGCGCACGTCCACCAGCGAAAGCGCATCCACGAGCCGGCGGGTGAGACGCCGATCAGCGTCGCTCGGCTCGGCCACCCCCGAGGGATGATTGTGCGCAAAGATCAACGCCGCCGCGTTTTTCGCGAGCGCGCGCTTGACGACCTCGCGCGCATGCACACTCGCGCCGTCGATGGTGCCGCGAAAGAGTTCCTCGAAGCCGAGCACGCGATGGCGCGTGTCGAGATAGAGGCAACAGAACACCTCGTGCGGCAAATCCCGCAGGCGCGCACGCAAAAATTCGCGTGTCATCGCCGGGCTCGTGATCGCGGTGCGCTCCTCGAGGCCGGCCTGAAGATGCCGTCGCGCCAGCTCGAGCACCGCCTGGAGCTGCACGTACTTGGCCCGCCCGAGCCCGGGCATCGCGGTAAATCCCTCCTCGTCGGCGGTCAGAAGCGCCCGCAAGCCTCCATGACAGGCAAGCATGTCGTGGGCCAGATCGAGCGCGCTCTTGCCCTTCACCCCCGTACGCAAGAAGATGGCCAGCAACTCCGCATTGGACAAGGCGCCGGCGCCGCGCGCCAGCAATTTCTCCCGCGGGCGCTCGCCCTCGGGCCAATCCCGAATACTCATTGATGTTCCTCCCGATCGTTAATTGTTCTTGTACGGTTACTATAACGCCATACGACAGGGCCATTTCCATGGGCGGACTCAAAGGCCAACACATCGTGCTGATCGTGGGCGGCGGCATCGCCGCCTACAAGGCGCCGGACCTGGTGCGCCGGCTCGCCGAGCGCGGCGCCGAGGTGCGCGTCGTGATGACCCGCGGCGCCGAACATTTCGTCACCGCCACTACTTTTCACGCCATCTCCCACCACCGCGTCTACCACTCGCTGTGGGACACCGAAACCGAAAGCGGCATGGCGCACCTGCAACTCGCCCGCTGGGCCGACATCGTCCTCGTCGCGCCGGCCACCGCCCACCTGATCGCCGAACTCGCGCATGGGTTCGCGGGCGATCTGGCCACCACGCTCGCGCTGGCGACCGACGCGCGGCTGGTGCTCGCCCCGGCAATGAACCGGCGCATGTGGCGCCACCCCGCCACGGGGATCAACGTGGAAACGCTTGCCGCGCGCGGCGCGCGCATACTCGGTCCGGCCACGGGCGAACTCGCCGAGCGCGAATCGGGCCCCGGGCGCATGCTCGAGCCGGTCGAAATCGCGCAAGCGCTCGACGGCGCGGGTCCGCTCGCGGGCAAGCGCGTCCTGGTCACCGCCGGGCCGACCGAGGAGCCGATCGACCCGGTGCGTTTCGTCGGCAACCGCAGTTCCGGGAGGATGGGCTACGCGGTCGCAAACGCCGCCCTCAACGCCGGCGCCGAAGTGACGCTGGTGAGCGGGCCGACCGCCCTCGCGCCGCCTTCCGGTGCCAAACTGATTCCCGTGCGCACGGCCGGCGAAATGGCAAAAGCCGTGGACGAACACATCGCCGACAACGAACTTTTCATCAGCGTCGCCGCGGTCGCCGACTACACTCCAAAGCAGCCCGCCAAGGACAAAATCAAGAAAACCGGCAAAACGCTCACGCTCGAACTCGTGCGCACACCGGACATCCTCGCCGAGGTTGCCGCCGCCAAAAAGCGCCCCTACTGTGTCGGCTTTGCCGCCGAAACCACGGACGTCGTCGAGCACGCCCGCGCCAAGCTCAGGGAGAAGAAGCTTGACCTCATCTGCGCCAACCGCGTCGGCGATGAACACGGCTTCGGCCGCGAGGACAATGCGCTCGTCGCCATCTCGGCCGACGGCGAAACCGACCTCGGCCACGGCTCCAAGCAGGTCCTCGCCGAACGGCTGATCGCACTCATTGCCGAGCGGCTGCCGCATGAGTCCGGGTAGGAGCGGCGGTCCCCGCCGCGATCTTCACGCCAAATGAACCGCCGTAGGAGCGAGCTTGCTCGCGATTCTTTCCCGACATGAAACGGATAGAAGTCAAAGTACTTCGCCCCGAGTTGATCGAACAATGGGGTCTGCCGCACTACGCGACCGAAGGCTCGGCGGGGCTGGACCTGCGCGCCGCCCTCGAAGCACCGCTCGAGCTTGCGCCCGGCGCCTCGGAACTGATCCCCACCGGCATCGCGATCCACATCGGCGAACCCGGACTTGCCGCCATGATCCTCCCTCGCTCCGGACTCGGCCATAAACACGGCATCGTCCTCGGAAACCTCGTCGGCCTGATCGATTCCGACTACCAGGGAGAGCTCATGGTCTCCTGTTGGAACCGCAGCAGCGCCGCCTACAGCGTCGAGCCGGGCGAGCGCATCGCGCAACTCCTCTTCGTCCCCGTCGCCCATCCCGCGCTCGACGTGGTAAAGGAATTCACACCGAGCACGCGCGGCGCGGGCGGCTTCGGCCATTCCGGCCGCCATTGACGCCTGAAAGCAACCAGTATTGTCTTGCGGCAGTGAACTGTCGTAGTGCGCGGGGGTTTTCCACCGCAGGGACTAGCCGCAAACTGCGTCAAGGAAGGTCTGATTAATCCCATTTTCGTCATTCCCGCGCAGGCGGGAATCCAGTAAATTCAATGTGTTAGATTCCCGCTTTCGCGGGAATGACGAATAAATCAGAGTTTCCTTAAGGAGTCCTGCAGTTCCCCAGCAGGTTGGTATAGTCCCCGCCGACGATCGTCGTCTCGGGCGCGTCCGGCTTCTCCCCTTCCGCGCCCGTGTACCCGATCGCGCCCGTCTCGAACATGAGGAAGACGAAGCACATGTAGCCGCCCAGCTTTACATCCCCGCCATTCACGCCGTGAAGCAAGACCGTGTAGGGCCCGGGCTTCTTCGCCTTCTGCTCCTTGATGTAGGCCATTGCGCCATCGAAGGAATAATCCCGACCGTTGATACGCAGCGGCAAAGCAGCATGCATATATTTCGCCGTCAGGTACATGACCAGATCGAACGAGGCGGGCGGGGGCGGCGGGTCGTACACGAGATCCCGCTCGCCGGAACCCGGCGAACTCGCACAGCCGGCCAGTACAATCATCAATAACAAACACGCGCAAAAAGCGACCTTCATGGATTTCTCCCTTGCGGTTGTTCCCTTCCCGTGCGCCAATCCTACCACCGCTTCACAAGAGTGAACGCCTTTGCACTTTTGGAAGCAGCGTCACCCCGCATTCGAGGGGGCGGCCGAAGCCGTCCTCGAGTCGGATAGCACTTCCTACTCAACATCTGCGGGGAAGCGGGTTGATAGGTCAGTTGAGCTTCACGCAGAGGGTGTAGTCGCCGCCGGTCGTTCCGGCCTGCAC
>JAKDMP010000107.1 GCA_030452225.1 Gammaproteobacteria bacterium | reverse complement strand
CCACAACGAGCCGGTTGTCCTCCTGTTCGTGCAGCCGCCAGTTGCTCCAGCGCCCTAAACCGTGAATGGCATTGTTCTGCGCGGGCTCGGTCAACGCCACCTGATAATCGTTGTCGTCGAAGCGGTAACGGCCCCGACTGATACGATTCGGCCAAGGCACGAGAGGCATGTTGTGGGCGCCGTCGCACATGGCATCGAGCGGGAAGGGATCGAGAACGTCGATGCCGTCGCGAACGTATTCACGGATGCCGCCGCCGACTTCGACGACGGTGGCGCGCGCCGAGCCGTGTTTGATTTCCCATTGCGTGCCGGAAGGGGGAAGTGCCATGATTTTGCCTCCGTGGTGTCGGTTCGTTATTATGGCGCACAGGCGTCACGGGTTGCAGCCATGCTGTCGGGCTTTCGTACAATCGGTTTGTGCTCCGCCGGAGTACTCACCTTGCTTTTGCTTTTCGCGCCGCAAACACTGGCCGCCGGCGGGCCCTTCGGTATCGACCAGCGCGTGGCCTACGACGATTCCGGCATTTGGGGCGAGGCGCACCAGAACCAGGTGTTGGGGGCGACCATGTTGTTCGTTGCCGGCGCGGCCCTGTGGCAAGGCAACGATTCGCGTTTCGGCCATACGATGTGGCAATCGGCCGATGCCGTGATGCTGGCGTTTGCCGGCCATTTTGTGCTGGCGAATACGTTTCAGCGCCGCCGTCCGCACGACACTGCCGACCCCGACGAATGGTTCCAGGGCTTCGGAAACACCAGTTTTCCGAGCGGCCACGTGATGCTTACGTCCGCCGCGATCACGCCGATCGTGTTCGAATACGGCCGCGATTATCCCTGGGTTTGGCTGCTGGAGGCGATTCCGCTCTACGAGGCCATCGGCCGCGTCAAGGTGCGCGCACATTGGCAAAGCGATGTGCTGGTGGGCTGGGCGCTCGGTACCGCGCTCGGCTGGTATGCGCATTCGCGCAAGGTGCCGATCCTGATCAGGGTGCTGCCGGACGGATTTGCCGTCGGTCTCCAGGTTCGCTTCTGAACGAGCGAGGTGTTCACGGCGCGCCGTAAAAAAGGCCGAGCTGCTCGAACAAAGCGGGCAATTGCGTCTGCAGCAACGCCGGTTGTTCGAAGAATACCTCACTGGCAACGGCGAAGAACTCGCCGGGATCCTCGAGTGCATACTCGTCGATCGGGAGCGCCAGTCCGCTTTCGTGCCGTTCGTGCAGGCGGTCCCAGGCGGCTGTGAAGGCTTCGGTCCAGGCGGGTGTGCTCATGCCGCGGGCAAGAGGCGGATAGCCGTTGGCGTCGCCGTTGCGCATGTCGAGCTTGTGCGCCATTTCGTGGATGACGACGTTGTGCCCGGGGGGCGTGCCGGCCTCGAGGACGTCCGGCCAGGAAAGCACGACCGGCCCCTGCAGCCAGGCCTCGCCCGAAAGTACGTCCCGGGCATGGTGCACAACGCCCGCCTCGTCCATTTCCTCTCGATGCGGCACGAAAACGTCCGGGTAAACGACGATGCTGCTCCAGTCCGCGTACCAGGCAAGGCCGAGGTTCAGCACCGGCAGGCAGGCATGGGCGGCGAGCAGGGCGCGATCGGCGGCAGCGAGTTCGAGGCCGCGAACCGGCTGAATCGATTTTCGCTGCAGAAAAAGGGTTGCGAGTTTGCGCAAACGCGCGCGTCGGGCCTCTTCGAGCCGGCGTGCCGGAGCGCAGCCCGCCAGGGCCTCCTGCCAGACCTCATCGGCAATCGGGTAACGCGCTTGAATACGGCGCTCGCGCCAGCGGCCGAAGAAGGAAAACGGAGCCACGCCGATCAACGATGCTTCGCGCAATCGCCTCTTGCCGCGCAACCGGACTCAGCGTTTATGGGCACTTTTCGGCATCAGCCGTTTGGCCCAGCCGAGAAAGAGCCCCTTTTCGTTCGATCTCGGCGGCGGGCCCAGCAGGGTGGCAACCCAGCGCGTGTCCGGCGACGATTCGAAGCCGATGCGGATGATCATCGTCAGGGGAACGGAGAGCAACATTCCGACCGGCCCGAGTATCCAACCCCAGAAAACCAGGGACACGAACACCACCAGGGTCGAGAGCCCCAGGCTTTCGCCCATGAAGATGGGTTCGATGAAATTGCCGGTGATGAAATGGATGACGAAGAGTATGCCTGCGGTGTAGGCGAAAAGCGGCCAGCCCCCCTGCAGCAGCGCCAAAAGGACCGGCGGGATGGCCGACAGGAACGCGCCGATGTTGGGAACGAAGTTGAGCAGGAAAGCGAGCAATCCCCAAAGCGGGGCGTAACGTACTCCGAGCGCCCAGAGCACCAGTGCAACCACTACTCCAAGGACAAGGCTGAAGGCCGTTTTCAGGAATACGTAACGCTGTACGCTGTCGGCGAAAGAACGAGAGAAATCGACGGAACCGCGGCTGCGTGCGGTCGTTGCCATATGATGGAGTTTGCGGGGAAGTACGCAGGCCTCGAAAAGAAGAAAAATGACGGTGAAAACGATCAGGAAGCTACTCCCGAGTACGGAAGCGAAGCTCTGGAAAAAGCGCGTGACGAAAGTCAATGCATTGTTCGGGTTGAGTTGGGCCTGAATGCTGGCAAGCGAAATATCGACGCCGAAGCTGCGTGCAAAGGACAACACCTGCTGCAGAACGTCGCGGAATTGATTCTGGTACTGGGGCAGATCCTGGACGATGTTGGTGATGGAGTTGCCGATCAAGGCACCGACGCCGCTGATGGCAATGATGATGAGCAGGAAAACAATAACGATGGCCGCCGCGGTGGGAACATGGTGGCGCCGCATCCATGACAATGGCGGCAGAAAGATGATCGCAATCGAGACGGCGAGCAGGAACGGCACAATGAGGTCGGCCGCCGCGCGCATGCCCGCGATAATTACGATGACCGCGGCGATCGCAACGAGGCCGCGCCACGCGGCTTGAGGGCGATTACTCTGTGTTTCCACGCGATTCGTCCGTGATTTTGATGCGATAGTACACGAGAGAAGGGCATCCTGTCTGCTTGACGCAGCAGGCGGGCGGTGCGCGTGAACGGGAAGACGGGCGCGATCGGGTGCCGTGCAAGTGCCTGCGAGGCAGCCACAATGGTAACATCATGCCCCATGAAGAAGCCCCGCTCAAAATACAAATCCCGCCGCCCCCAGGGGGGCATGAAACTCTTCATGTCCGCCCTGGGCGTGGCGGTGGTTATTGTCGTGTTGATCTTCCTCGGCGAGCGGCTGTCTTCCAGTTTCGGCGGCGGGCAGAGCCCGCGGGCAGCGGACCCAACCCCGAGTTCGGTTAGCGCTCTGATGCCGACCACACAGGAAAGTCTGGCCGGCTTCAAGCTGTTCCTCAGCCGGTGCAAGAACAGCCCGGAGTGTCCGTACTATGCCCTGAGCGTAACCGGCGATACACTGAAGTATGTGGGTGTGCGCGGCGTTGCCCGCAAGGGGGTGGTGCAAGTGTCGCTTTCCCGGGATCGCAAGCGTCAACTGTTGGCGCTGGTGCGCAAGGCCGGTTTTTTTGCGCTCGATGATTCGTACGGGCTCGAAGACGCCGGCTGCAAGGCGCAAAGAATGGATGCCCCAACATTGAAGATCGGCGTGACGCTGAACGGCCAGACCAAGGTCGTGACTGTAAACAAGGGCTGCCTCAACGTTCCGCCTCGGCTCGTCGCCCTGGCGCAGGGGATTGACCGCGTCAGTCGCAGTGCGCGCTGGACGGGCGCGGGCCGCAATCCTGAATCGGCCCAGGGTGGTTGACATGAGGTTGCCGCGTACGGTTTGTCTCCTTCGCACTCTGTCTTCGGCGCTGATGCTTGGCGTCTTGTGTACCGTGGCGGCCTGCGCCACGCCGCCGGTTCAGGCAATGAGCAACGCGCGCCAAGCCGTTCAGGCCGCCAGGGAAGCGGGCGCGCCGACTCATGCGCCGCGCATTTACGCCGAGGCGAAGCACTGGCTTGGCGATGCGGAGTTTGCCCTGCAGCACTGGGATTATGCACGCGCGCGGGAAAGCGCGAAGCAGGCGCTGCATTCCGCCCGCGCCGCGATTCTTGCGGCGCGCAAGAGCCAGGCGCCGCCGGCCGCGACCTCTGCTGCGCCGCCTGCGGCTACGGCGCCTTCGGCCGTAACGTTCAAGGCGCCGGTGCTGGCTTCCGCTTTATCGGCCGCACTGGACCGCCCGCATTCGGCGCACTGACACGTGCCGTCGTCCGCGTCGATCTGCCGACGGTTCGTGGTGGCCGGTCGCGTGCAGGGCGTCGGCTTTCGTTTCGCTACCTTGCAACAGGCAAACGAATGGTCCCTCGCCGGCCATGTCCGCAACCTTGACGATGGCCGCGTGGAGGTGATCGCCTGCGGCAGCGAGGCGGCCGTTGCGGGACTCGAGTCGTGGCTGCACGAAGGTCCGCCGCTCGCTCGCGTCCGCGAAGTGACGGCCGAAGATGTTGCGCTCCGCGATCTGCCGGCGGACTTCACGATTCGTTGATGCCCGTCAGTGCCGGGAGCGTGCCGGCGGCCTGTCAATCCTTCCAGTACCAGCGGGTTGCGAGAAACCTCAGGACACGCTGCGAGTAGCCGTTGCCGTAGCGGTTGCCGTAATAGTTTTGCAGCGCGAGGGCGATATCGCCGTCGGCACGCTTCAGGTAATAAGCCAGGATGGTGCAGCCCAGCCGCAGGTTGGTGCGGGGGTCGAAGAGGTTGTCGCCGGGTTGACCCGC
Source organism: Gammaproteobacteria bacterium (assembly GCA_030452225.1). Classification (GTDB taxonomy): domain Bacteria; phylum Pseudomonadota; class Gammaproteobacteria; order JAKDMP01; family JAKDMP01; genus JAKDMP01. The sequence continues at coordinate 3,206 of JAKDMP010000107.1, read as the reverse complement.
CTCCTCGAGCCAGAAGGGCATGATCTGCATCAGGCCCTGTGCGCCGGCCGAGGAAACCGCCCAGGGATCGAAGTTGCTCTCGACGTTGATGATGGCCAGCACCAATGCCGGCGGCACACCCGCATGCGTGGCTTCGGCGTGAACCGCGAGCAGCAGCTTGCGGCGTTTGGCCGCGTCGGGGATGATGCCGGCCAACCTTGCGCTCATCGTTTTGAGCCATACTTCGCGCACGAAGTCATCCCGGAAACTGTCATCCGGCGCCTTCATGGCGGTTTTCACCGCCGCCTCGAGGGCGCTGGAAGCGGCGGGTGCCGGGCCCGCCGAAACGGCCGAGGCGGCGAAAAGCAATGCGGACGCCGCGAGCGTTGCCAGAGCGGTCGACGACTTCATTCCGGGGGATGCATGCGTTCGCGCAGGAAGTCCGCAATCCGCTCACGGGGGATATCCTCGTTCGATTCCGCCGTGCGCGCCCGATATTCCACCATGCCCTGTTCCAGGCTGCGCTCGCTGAGTACCAGTCGGTGCGGAATGCCGAGCAGTTCGGCATCCTTGAACATGACGCCCGGGCGCAGCGCACGATCGTCAAGTACCACCTCGAAACCGGCCTGCTCGAGTTCGTCATGCAGCCTTTCGGCCGCACCGAGCATGTCTGCCGAGCGCCCGTGGCCGACCGGTACGACCAGGATGTCGAAGGGCGCAATCGCCGCCGGCCAGATGATGCCTCGCTTGTCGTGGGATTGCTCGATGGCCGCGGCGACGACGCGCGATACCCCGAAGCCGTAGCAGCCCATGGACAGGGGCCGTTCGGCGCCATGGTCGTCCTGGGCGACGGCGCCCATGGCCTCGGAATAACGCGTGCCCAGCTCGAAGACATGCCCGACTTCGATACCGCGCGCAAAGGCCAGCGTGCCCTGGCCGTCGGGGCTCGTATCGCCCTCGCGGGCGAGGCGCAAATCGGCCACGGCGGGTTCGTCCACGTCGCGGTCCCAATTCACGCCAATGTAGTGTTCGCCGGGCTTGTTGGCGCCGCAGCAAAAATCCGAGAGTATCGCGGCGTCGCGGTCGGCAATTACGGGCATTTCCAGTCCCACCGGGCCGATGCTGCCGAATTTGAGGCCGCCGAGCGCCTCGACCGCCTCGGCATCCAGAAGTACCAGCGGGCTGGCCACCTCGGCCAATCGTGCCGCCTTGATGTGATTGAGTTCGTGATCGCCGCGCAGTACCAGCGCCACCGCCGCCGCCTCGCTGCCCTGGACGATCAGTGTCTTGACGCAGCGCTCGGCGGGAATCTTCAACAACTTCGCCACTTCCGGAATGGTGCGTGCGTTGGGCGTCGGCACATGTTCGAGTTCGGCGCCGGGAGCCGGCCGTTCGCCCTCGGGCGCCTGCGCGCGGGCCAGTTCCAGGTTGGCGGCGTATTGGCCCTGCGGCGCGTACACGATCGTGTCTTCGCCCGCATCGGCAAGAACATGGAATTCGTGCGAGGAATTGCCGCCGATGGCGCCGTTGTCGGCTTCGACCACGCGGTAGTCGAGACCGATGCGCTCGAGGATGCGCTCGTAGGCTTCGCGCATGCGCGTGTAGGTTTCGGCCAGGGTGTCCTCGTCGAGATGGAAGGAGTAGGCGTCCTTCATGAGAAATTCGCGCGCGCGCATGATGCCGAATCGCGGGCGCACCTCGTCGCGAAACTTGGTTTGGATCTGGAACAGGGTAAGCGGCAGTTGGCGGTGGGAACTGACGACATTGCGGATGAGGTCGGTGATGATTTCCTCATGCGTCGGGCCGAAACAGAATTCACGCTCGCGCCGGTCGGTCATACGCAGCAACTCGGGGCCATATTTTTGCCAGCGCCCCGATTCGTGCCACAACTCCGCCGGCTGCACGCAAGGCATCAACAACTCCACCGCGCCGATGCGCTCCATCTCCTCGCGCACGATGCGCTCGGCCTTGCGCAGCACCCGCAGGCCTATCGGCAGCCAGCTATAGATCCCGGCGGCGTGGCGGCGAATGAGCCCGGCGCGGATCATCAGGCGATGACTGGGGACTTCGGCCTCCGCCGGGGCCTCGCGCAAGGTGTGGGGGAGCAGGTCGGATAGCAGCACGAGAGATGACTTGCGGACGAAAGGTGCTTATTCTATCGGCTGAGCCTTCAAAGAGAGAGTCATGGGGATTATCGGTGCGGATGAACTGCGCGGTGCGAATCTGGGCGATCAAATGGTGGCGGTGCTGGGCTATGGTTCGCAGGGACGCGCCCAGGCGCTCAACCTGGCCGATTCGGGCGTACAGGTAGTGGTAGGTTTGCGGCCGGGTTCGGCCAACGCGGCACGGGTGCAGCGCGATGGCCTGAGGCTTGCCGCGCTCGACGAGGCGGTCGAACAGGCCGACTTGGTGGCACTCCTGATCCCGGATGAAGCCCAGCCCGAGGCGTACGAGCAGGTTGTGGCGCCGCGGTTGCGTCAGGGTGGAGCGCTGGTTTTTGCACATGGCTTCAACATCCACTACCGGCATATCCACCCGCGCGCCGATCTCGACGCCTTGCTGGTGGCTCCCTCGGGCATCGGCGAGCAGTTGCGCGCCCGCTACGAAGCCGGCAACGGCATTGCCGGTTTCGTGGCCGTCGATCAGGATGCAACCGGTCAAGCCCGCGCGCGTGCACTGGCGTTTGCCAAGGCGCTGGGGCACGACCGGGTGGCGGTGATCGAAACCACGTTCGCCGAGGAAACCGAAACCGATCTTTTCGCCGAACAGGCTGTGCTGGTCGGCGGCCTGTCGGAGTTGATCGAGGCGGGCTTCGAGACGCTGGTCGAGGCCGGCTATCAGCCGGAGATCGCCTATTTCTCCTGTCTGGAGGAGGTCAAGCTGATGGCGGACATGATCCACGAACGCGGCTTGGCGGACATGAAGCGGCGAATCTCCACCACGGCGGCCTTTGGCGCCTTGCTGTCCGGCCCGCGTGTAATAGACCGGTCATCGCGTGCGGCCATGCGCGAGCTGTTGGCGGACATCGCGGCCGGCCGTTTCGCCCAAGCATTATCCGCGGAGATGGCCGCCGGTGGACCGCGGCTGGAGGCAGAGGCCGCGCGGGCCCGCGCGCATCCGCTCGAAGCCGTACGACGGCGCTTGCGGGGGAGCCGACCGCGTGAATGATGCAGGCTAGCCTGCATTATTCATGAGGCATCGCGAGTGATTGCGGAATTCGCAGCAAG
>JAKDMP010000210.1 GCA_030452225.1 Gammaproteobacteria bacterium | reverse complement strand
AACGGCAAACAGGAAAATCTCTGGGGCCGCGTCGAAGGGCGCTTGCTGGCGATGCTCGAAGGCGAAGAGAACCTCACGCTCGAGCAACTCAACGTGGCGACCCAGGCCTGGGGCACGCAGGAATATCAGCGCACCGTGCACAGCGAGCTCGGCGCGACACCCCTTGAGCGGTATCTCGCCGGCCCCAACGTCGGGCGCGAGTGCCCGGCAAGCGATGCCTTGCGTGCGGCCTTCCGCATCGAGGCCAAGCGCAAGCAGCGCCGTTCCGACGGTACGGTGAGTCTCGATGGCCAGCGCTTCGAGATCCCCTCCCGCTATCGTCACTTAAGCGAGACGCATCTGCGCTACGCCCGCTGGGACTTGAGCCGCGTCGATCTCATCGATGCGCGCTCAGGCCAGATCCTCTGCCCGGTGCGCCCGCTTGATAAAGCGGCCAACGCCGATGCGCTGCGCCGGCGCGTGGCGCCGCTGAACACACAGCCGTGCGCAACGCCCGCTAGCGGCATCGCGCCGCTGTTGAAGCAAATGATCGCCGATTACGCCGCCACCGGCCTACCACCGGCCTATTTACCCATCGCCGATAAGGATGACCCTGTATGAACCAGAAGCTCCTGGCTCTGTATGGCCTCAAATGGAACCCATTCTCCCCGGAAGTGCCGACCGAAGCACTCTACGTGCCGCCGAAGGTCGAGAACTTCTGCTGGCGCATCGAGCAGGCGCATCTGCGCGAGGGCGGCTTCGCGTTGATCCACGGCGATCCAGGCTCCGGCAAAAGTGTCGCCATGCGCCTGCTCGCCGAGCGTCTCGCGCGACTGGCCGATCTCTGCGTCGGCGTCATCCACCATCCGCAAAGCAACTTGAGCGACTTCTACCGCGAGCTCGGCGACATCTTCGGGATCGCCATGCGCGTGAGTAACCGCTGGGGCGGATTTAAGGCGCTGCGCGCCCGCTGGCTCGATCATCTGGGCGCCGCCAGTCGCCGACCCGTCATCCTAATCGACGAAGCTCAGGAAATGACCCCGATGGTCTTGAGTGAGCTACGCTTACTCGCGAGCGCGCGCTTCGACTCGCAATCCTTGCTCTGTGTGGTGCTCTCCGGCGATGCGCGCCTGCTCGATAAACTGCGCCGCGAGGAACTCATCCCCCTGGGCTCGCGCATCCGCACACGCCTCGCCACCGGCGTCGCTACCCGGGAGGAGCTCTTGGCCTGCCTCGAACATCTCCTCGCCAGCGCCGGCAACGCCGGACTGATGACCAAAGAGCTGCGCCATACGCTGTGCGATCACGCCGCCGGCAACTATCGCGTCTTCATCGGCATGGCGGCCGAGCTCCTGATGAGCGCAGCGCAGCGCGACATCACCGTGCTCGATGAAAAACTCTATCTGCAGGTCTTCGCTGCGCCAGAAACTCAAAGTCCACGTCGTATAGCCGGTGCTCGCTGACATGTACAACGATACCGATCTGTTCGCCTTCCCCGAGCTACCCGATGAGGCCGTGGTTGCCCTCAATCAGTTCATCGAGTCCTTCTATACGCATTTCCAAAACCACTACTTCGCTCAAATACATCGGTGCTACCACGAGATCGATCAGCGCCAGCAGTACAACAATCAACTGCCGTTGCCACTCGACGATCCGCCGTTCTAACTGTTCCGGATATGACCGCGGCGCCGGCGCCGCGGTCATCGGCACCGCTCGCCCATCGTCAATCGTGAAAATCAGTCCATCAAACTAGCTGACCGCTCTCACTCTCGCTTTGGCATCGCAAATGGTGGTGGCCCAAGAATCCGGCGCGCACCCCAAAGCAAACACTGCCCGCCTTATGTGGTCTGCCTTCTCATGCGCAACATTCGCCGAGATATCAGGAGACAAAAAAGAACAAGAGAGGTTATTCGAGCTTGGCTACAAAGCAGGAAAGACATTTGTCGATGGTGTCAGAACGAAAACGATCTCTGAGGCCGAGATTAA
>JAKDMP010000014.1 GCA_030452225.1 Gammaproteobacteria bacterium | reverse complement strand
GTCCGGGCCGCCGTTTTCAGTCGCGCCCGAGCTTGCGATTGGCGGGCAAGGCAACATCAATCCGCCCGGGTCGGGGCAGATCGAGGCCGGCCATGATGTCGGCGTAGGCCCCGGCCGTAGAGACTTGCAGGCGCGGATTGTGCCGGCGCTCCTCGCCGATGGTGCTCACGGTCCAGCCTTTGTAGTCGTGCGCCGGATACACGAGGGTGTCGTCGGGCAGGGCAAGCAGTGTTTGCAGACTTTCCCAGGCTGCAAACGAGTCGCCGTTCTGGAAATCGGTACGCCCGGTGCCGCGGATCAGCAGGGTGTCGCCGGTCAACACGCGATCGTCCATGAGGAAACAAAACGAATCGTCGGTGTGCCCCGGCGTGGCAAGCGCGCGCATGGATACGCCGGCCAGGCCCACTTCTTCGCCGTCATGGAAGGGGACGGCTCCTTCGACGCCGGCAGCGGCAGACAGGCGCGGCGTGCAGCCGGTGGCATCTGCGAGGGCGCCCAGGGCGGTGATGTGGTCGGCATGGACATGCGTGTCCAGCGCCGCCACCAGCGTCAACCCCAGTTCCTCGACGGCGCGCAGGTACTCGCCGACCTGTTGGCGTACCGGATCCACGATCAGGCATTCGCGACCCGGTGAGGCGGCAATCAGGTAGGTAAAGGTCGAAGAATCAGGATCAAGGAATTGTCGGAACAGCATTTTCTCGAGCGGATGACCGGTTTGCTGCCAGTATAATCGCAGCGCGGGCACCGCAGTCATGAACGCCCGTGATCGCCTCCGGACGCAGGGAGCCCGTTATGCCAGATCGTTACCGCGAACGCGCCATGGCCCCCTGGGGCTGGGTCACGCGCTGGGATCTGGTGCTGCTGCCGCTGGTGATCGCGGTGTTTTTCGTGCTGGCCTGGGCGGGTAGCCACACGCCGGCGGGGCAATACGTCGGCACCAACCCGACGCTTTCCCTGGACCCTGCGCTGCTGCCGATTTATGCCCTGAAAACCACTTTGCGCATGGCCTGTGCGCTGGTGTTCTCGTTTGCATTCACCTTGCTTGTCGGCACCTGGGCCGCAAAAAGTGCGCGAGCCGAGAAGATACTGGTTCCACTGCTCGATATCGGCCAGTCGGTGCCGATCCTGGGTTTTCTGCCTTTCGCCTTGCTGTGGGCGTTGAAATTCATCCATGACCCGATTGTTTCGGCCGATATAGCCGCCATCTTCGCGATTTTCACCTCGCAGGTGTGGAACATGGCGTTCAGCTATTACCATTCGCTCAAGCTGATGCCCAAGGAACTCAAGCAGGCGGCCAGCGTATTTCAGCTATCCACTTGGCAGCGGTTCCGCCGGCTCGAGCTGCCGCACGCCATGCCGGGGCTGGTGTGGAACACGATGATGTCGGTGTCCGGGGGCTGGTTTTTCGTGGTGGCGGCGGAAGCGATCACGGTGTCCGACCACCGCGTGCTGCTGCCCGGGATCGGCTCCTATATCAGCGTCGCCATCTCGCACCGCGACCTCGGCGCGATCGGCTGGGCGATTCTCGCCATGTTCGTGGTCATCATGCTCTACGACCAGTTGGCGTTTCGCCCGCTGGTGGCCTGGGCGGAAAAGTTCAAAATGCACCCTTCGAGCGAGGAGGCGCCGCGTTCCTGGTTTTTGAATCTGCTGCGCCGCAGCGGTCTTGTCGAGTCCCTGCGGCTCGCGATTGGGCAGTTGAGGGCGACACTTCACCGTCCGCGACCGCCGCACCGCAAGGCGCCGATACGGGAGCGTGCGCGGATCATACGCCTGTCGCCGCGGCTGGGCGATGCGAGCTGGAATGTGCTGCTGGGCGCCGTGGCCGTGGCGACGGTGGTTTTCATGGGCCGCTACATTCTGGTGGACGTGGGTGGCGGCGAGATCGCCCAGGTATTCCTGATGGGTTTCTACACGCTCGTGCGGGTGGTCGTTCTGACCGCACTGGCCAGCTTGATCTGGGTGCCGATAGGAGTCTGGATCGGCCTGAGCAACAAGTGGGCGCGGCGCGCCCAGCCCTTCGTGTTGTTTCTCTCCGCTTTTCCCGCCAACCTGTTGTTTCCGCTGGTCGTGGTCGTGATCCTGAGCTGGCAGTTGAACCTGGAAATCTGGCTGAGTCCGCTCATGGTGCTGGGCGCGCAATGGTACATCTTGTTCAACGTCATTGCCGGCGCGCAGCAAGTCCCGGGAGACTTGCGCGAGGTCGCGGACAATCTGGGGCTCAAGGGTTGGCGGCGCTGGAAGCGGCTATACCTGCCCGCGATTTTGCCTTCCTATGTGACCGGGGGCCTGACCGCGGCCGGGGCCGCCTGGAATGCGAGTATCGTGGCGGAAATCGTCTCCTGGGGGCCCCACACCCTCATTGCCAAGGGCCTCGGCTCCTACATCGCGCTCCAGGCGGCGGACGGGGACCAGCCGCGACTGGTGCTGGGGATTGCCGTGATGATTATCTATGTGCTATTGATGAACCGCCTGATCTGGTCGCGCCTGTACCGGCTCGCCGAGCGGCGCTATGCGGATGTCTGAGTGGAGGCTGGAATGATGAATGAGCGTGAAGCGATGATCGAGTTGCGCGGCGTCGGCAAGCAGTTCAAGGGGCCGGAACGCCAGCCCATCGAGGTGCTCGAGGAGGTCAACCTCACCCTGCACGACGGCGAGATCGTGGCCCTGCTGGGCAAGTCCGGTTCGGGCAAGTCCACCATCCTGCGCATGATTGCCGGCCTCGTACCGCCCACCTGCGGCGAAATTCTCTACCGTGGGAAGGCCATCCGGGGAAGTGAAGCGGGCATCAGCATGGTTTTCCAGAACTTTGGCCTGTTCCCCTGGCTGGATGTGTTCGAGAACGTGCGCCTGGGGCTGGAGGCGCAAAAACTGGAGACCGCCGAACAGCGCCGCCGCACCCTGGAGGCGATCGACATGATCGGGCTCGACGGCTTCGAGTCGGCTTATCCGAAGGAGCTTTCCGGCGGGATGCGCCAGCGCGTGGGCCTGGCCCGCGCCGTGGTGGCCGCCCCGGACGTGCTGCTCATGGACGAGCCGTTCTCGGCCCTCGACGTGCCCACGGCCGAAACCCTGCGCGACGACCTGCTCGACCTGTGGCAGGAGAGGAAGATTCCCACGCGCGCGATTCTCATGGTGTCGCACGGCATCGAGGAATCGCTGCTGCTGGCCGACCGGCTGCTCATTCTCGACGGCACACCGGGGCGCATCAAGGGGAAGCTCCCGATCACCCTCGAGCATCCGCGCGATCGCAACGCCAATCATTTCCGCAGCTTCGTGGACCGCATCTACCGGGTCATTACCAGCCCGGAAATTCCCCTGTTCGGGGCAAGCGAAAAACCGGGGCTGGATTACCGCCTGCCGAGCGCCAACGTGCAGCAGTTGCTCGGCATGCTCGATGCGGTGCGCGAGGAGTCCGACAACGACCGGCTCGAGCTGGCGGAACTGGCGGACGAGTTGGAGATGGAACTGGATGAAATCTTCCCGCTCATCGAGGCCCTCGAACTGCTGGACTTTGCCCATGTGGAAGCGGGGCGCCTGCGGCTTGCCGAGCAGGGCGCGGGATTTCTGGATGCCGATATTCTCGAGCGCAAGGTGATATTCGGCCAGGCACTGCTCGAACACGTGCCGCTTGCGCGCCGCATCGTTTCGGCCATCGAGGCCGAGGAAGACCACAAGGTGGATGAAGACCTGTTTCTGTCCGAACTCAATGAATCGCTTACCGAAGAGGAGACGCGCCGGGTGCTGGAGGTGGTCGTCGCCTGGGGCCGGTACGCCGAAATTTTTGCCTACGATTACGACAGCGGGGAGTTCAGCCTGGAGAACCCGACTGCCGAAGAAGTGAGTGGAGAGGAGTGAGAAGTGAGAAGTGAGAAGTGGGAAATGGACGGCCACAAAAAATCCGCAGCCGGTATGCGTCACGCAGGCGCGTGGGTGGGAGCCAGCTTGCTCGCGATCCATACCGGCAGGACGCCGGCGCTCCTGGCCGAGGCCGGTTGGCGCGGAGGAATTCAGCGGCCGCGGAAGACGATGCGTCCCTTCGTGAGGTCGTAGGGAGTCAATTCCACCGTGACCTTGTCGCCAGTCAGAATGCGGATGTAGTGCTTGCGCATGCGCCCGGAGATATGCGCGGTTACCATGTGACCGTTTTCCAGTTCCACGCGAAACAATGTGTTCGGCAAGGTCTCGACAACCTTGCCTTCCATCTGGATGCTCTCTTCTTTCGCCATGAATCGGCCCGTTGGACAACCCTGTAATTTTGCCTTACTATTGCATAATTCGCAAATCGGCCGATCCACTGACCTGCCGGCGCCGCAGGCTGGCGCATTACCGGGAAACGAATCATGATCAGAATTTGCACGGTGGCGGCTTTCGTGGCCCTGCTCGGCCTTGGCGCCTCACCGGGTGCACGCGCCGACTCTTGGGTAGAGTTCGGCGTCGGGGCTTGGCATACGGCGCTTTCCGGCAAAGTCTCATTTCCGAGATCCGGCGTGCCCAATCCGCAGATAAGCCTGGATGGCGACCTCGGCATGAGCTCGAACTGGAATCCGATGTACCATTTCGAGTGGCATCACGCCATACCCATCCTGCCTGACGTGCGCCTGGAATACGGCACGCTCCTTGCCGACGGATCGAATGCCGCGCATCGCGAGTTTTGTTACGGCGGAATCCTGTACGTGGCGGACGGCCGGCTGGTGAGCCAGACTGCGCTGAAACTCGCGCGCGTCCTCTTTTACTGGAATCCGGTGGACAATTCCGTGCTCGATTTGCGGCTGGGACTCGATTTTCGCTGGGTGAACCTCGACATGTCCGCGACCGGTACGGCAGAAGTGTCCGCCGGCGACCCCTTTTCCTGCGCAGCTTCGCCGCGCCAACGCCCGCGCACAAGCGCCGCGCCCAAGCAAACCTTGAGAGAGCAGCGGAGCGTGTCCGCCGGGGTCGTGACCTGGCTGCCGCAAGCGAACCTGGGCCTTACCGTGCACCTGCCGGCCAACTTCGATATATTCTTTGATGCAAGCGGCGTACCCTATGCCTCCAGTTATCTCTACGACCTGCGCGCGGGGGTGCAGTACCGCTTCGACTTCGGCCTGGTGCTCACCGCCGGCTACCGCCGCTGGCGTCTGCATCTCGACAACAGCGACTGGAGCGTGAACGGGGATGTGGATTTCAGGGGGCCCTATGCCACGCTTTCCTGGAACTTCTAGCCGAGAACGCCGAGGGCGTCGCCGTTGCCGCCTCGCGATGCGGACGGAATGCCTTCGCTCCCGCTGCTCGCCCGAGCTCGTCGCTGATGGCGGGGGCGGGTGATGGTTGCAGTTGATAGCCGGGGTCGGCAGCCGCTCGTTTCCGCGCTGCGGAGCAGGCGGGCTCTGCCCTTCGGAAGGCGATGGAACGCCAGGTAAAAGGCGACCCCGGGCAAGCGCGGGAACGAGTGCTCATTGCCGTTGACGGGCGGCGCAATGCCCCGCAGGCGGTGCGCGCGGGCAAGCGCATCGCGGATCGACTCGGAGTTGCGTGGACAGCGGCTTTCGTGGATACCGGCCGGCCGCGAACCGAGGCCCTACAGGAAGCCCTGGACGGGACATTTCGTCTGGTCGAAAGCCTGGGTGGACAGACGGCCGTCCTGCGGGGGCCTCATGTCGATGAGGAGATCCTGGCCTATGCACGCGATCAGAACGCATCGGCCGTCGTTATCGCCCGGACGCGCAGGCGGCCGATGTCGGGGTGGTTCCGCCAAACGCTGACGCAGCGGTTGCTGCGCCGGCATACGGGTTTCGAACTCATCATAGCCGGCTCGAAACCGGAGCCGCCGCGGACGCAGCGACGCGGCATGCCGTGGCTCGGAATGCTGCGCCAGACGCCGCTGGGGCATTACCTGTCCGCCGCGTGGGTCGTGAGCGCAGCCATCATCGTGTCGGCGCTGCTGGAGAAATCGTTGCCGCTGCCGGCAACGACTTCCTCGCTCATCTTTCTTACCGGCGTGTTGGTCGTGGCGGCGCGCACTTCCCTGCCGGCGGCGCTGGCTGCGGCCGTGATGAGTTCGGTGGCCTTCAATTTTTTCTTCCTCGAACCGCAATTCAGTCTGGCGTACGGGGCCGCGGAAGTCATCGCGACCCTGTTGTTTCTGGTGGTCGCCGTCATCGGCGGCAATTTGGCGAATCGGCTGCGGGCGCAAGTCGTCGCGCTGCGGGCCACCAACGAGCAGAGCCAGGCCTTGCTCGCAGCGAGCAAACGGCTCGCTACGGCACCCGATGCGGAGGCGGTACAGCGCATATCGGTCGAGTTGATTGCGGCGTTCGAGCGAACGCCCGCGTGCTTCCTGGCGGCCGGTGCGGAAGGGGCCGGCCTTCATGTCGTAGCCGCCGCGCCGTATCCGATCGCCTTGAGCGACAAGGAGCGGGCCGCGGCCGCCTGGGCGTTCGAACACGGTCGCCCGGGCGGCTACCAAAACAAGGCACAGGCCGACATGCAATGGCGTTTCATCCCGTTGTTGATCGGGCAAACGTGCTACGGCGTATTGGGAGTCAAACTGGGCGATTTGCCGTTCCGCGCGGCGAGCGAGCAACTCCTGCTCCTGGATACCCTCGCGAACCAGGTGACGCTCACCCTGGCGCGGACCGAGTTGACCTCGAGCCTGGCGCAGGCCCGGGTCGTCGAGGAGCGGGAACGGCTGCGCTCGGCACTGCTCTCTTCGGTCTCCCATGATCTGCGCACACCCCTGTCCTCGATCATAGGCTCGGCGAGTACGCTGCGCGATTTCGGCAGGCAACTCACGGAGGCCGACAAGCGCGAGCTGCTCAACACGGTTATGGGCGAGGGCGAGCGGCTCGATCGCTACATTCAGAATCTGCTCGACATGACGCGGCTGGACCACGGGGGTCTCGAACTCGACCGCGACTGGGTAACGTTCGCCGACGTTGTGGCCGCGGCACTGCACCGGCTGCGGGCAGAGTTGGCCCACCTGCAGGTCGCCCGCGACATTCCGGCCGGATTGCCGCTACTCTACGTCCATCCCGCCTTGATCGAGCAGGGGCTGGTCAACATCATCGAGAATGCCGCCCGCTTCTCGCCGGCGGGCGGGGCGTTGCGCATCGCCGGGCGCCTGGATGAGGCACAATTGGTCATCACGGTGACGGACCAGGGCCCGGGCATACCCGCAGCCGACCGCAAGAGGGCGTTCGATATGTTTTTTTCAGGCGATAGCGGCGATACCGGGCGGCACGGCAGCGGTCTCGGACTCGCCATCTGCCATGCGGTGGTCAAGGCGCACGGTGGCAGCATCGAGGCACTGGCCGGCCCCGACGGTCGCGGCACCAGCATCTGCATCCGGCTGCCGCTGTACGAACAGGCGCAGGCCCCGCAAAGTGCCGAGAGTTGACCATGTTTGACAGCGCAGAGTCCGCCCCTGCGTCGCGCATACTCATCATCGACGACGAGGTGCAGATTCGGCGCTTCCTCCGGATCAGCCTTGCCAGTCAGGGCTACGAAGTACTGGAAGCGGCGGATGCCGGGAAAGGGCTGAAGTTGGCGGCCACCCGAACCCCCGAGTTGATCGTGCTCGATCTGGGCCTGCCCGATATGGACGGACGGGAGGTGCTCGAAGAGATACGCAGTTGGTCCGCCGTGCCGGTGATCATCCTTTCCGTGCGCGCCGACGAACACGAGAAGGTACGCGTACTCGATGCCGGTGCCAACGACTATGTCACCAAGCCGTTCGGGATGCAGGAGTTCCTCGCGCGGGTACGAAATCTGCTGCGTGTACAAACTCCGGACGAGCAAGATGCCGGGTGGTACGACGACGGCTACCTAACCGTGGATTTGGTGCAGCGGCGGGTCGCCGTGCAGGGAGACTACATCCGGCTCACACGCAAGGAGTTCAGGCTGCTGAGAATCCTCTTCCTGCATCAAGGCTGTGTCGTCACCCATGGCCAGCTTTTGCGGGCGATCTGGGGTCCGACGCACACGGCGGACACGCATTACCTGCGGATCATAGTGGGGCGATTGAGGCAGAAGCTGGGCGATGACCCGAGCAAACCTCGCTACCTATTCACGGAATCGGGCGTCGGTTATCGCTTTGTCGCCCAAGGGTCTGAACCGTAGTAGCCGCCAGAGCCCCGCCATGAGGCATCCCGGCTGCCCGGCCCGCGCCGCCCTCCGGCGAGTGTGACAAAAATTTTACGGCGAGACGGTCTAATGCGCATGGTTTTTTTACGCCAACCGTTTCTATAATGCTCAAGCGCCCGAATTCGGTCAGAATGCGGGCCGAATTGTTGAAGCCGGGTTCGGGGGGCATGCCATGACCGGCTTTCCGGAAAAGCGACATTCACCTGCGCCACATGTCCAGGGCGCGCGCCAGGAGAGGCCATTTGCCATGATAAATTTCCATTCCAGCGAGCGTCATGTGAGCGGCACATCGGGCCGTCGGCAACCCGCTCCCCACCGGCCGTCCCGTGTGGTGGCGATGCTGCTTGCGTCGGTCGCTGCCTTCGCGTTCATGTCGATTGGCGCGCAGCAGGCAAGCGCCGCCGAAACGCAGCAAGTTGACAAGGTTTTGCAGGCGCAGGCTGCGGTGGACGCCGCCGCAGCGAAGTCCCAGAAACGCATCAACGAACTCACCGACCGCACACAGACGGCCGCGGCAAAATATGCGCAGGTGCTGGCCGAGGCCAAGAGTTTTGAACGCTACAACCAGCAATTGAGCCAGCAGGTGCAAGCGCAGCATACCGAGATTGCATCGCTCCAAAGGCAATTGAAGGCCGTGGTAAGCACCGCTCGAGAGATCCAGCCGTTGATGGACAAAATGGTCGACTCATTGTCGAAGTTCGTCGCACTCGACCTGCCGTTCCTGCCCCAAGAGCGCGTTCAGCGGATACAAAGGCTCAGGGACATTATGTCGCGTGTCGACGTAACCATCGCCGAAAAATACCGGCAGATTTTGCAGGCCTACATGATCGAGCTTGGATACGGGCACACGCTCGGAGCCTACAAGGGTGTCTTGGGTGAGGGGAAGGACGCGCGGACCGTCCAGTTCGTCCGAGTGGGCCGGGTTACCCTCATGTACCAGACCCTCGACGGCAGCCAGACCGGTTACTGGAACGCGGAAAAACACAAATGGGTGATCGACGACGGCTACGCCGCGGCGTTCAAAACCGCCTTGGATATGGCCAATCAAAGGGGCACGCCGCAGCTGTTGACGGTGCCGGTGCCGGTACCGCAGGAGGCGAAGCCGTGAGAAAGCTGATCCTTGTTGCTATTGGAATAGCATTGACCGCCCCGGTCGCAACCAGTGCTTTCGCAGCCCCCCGGCAGAATGGGGTGAATTCCCCGACTGAGCTGCTCGGCCAAATCAAGGCGGAAGTGCAAGGTAAATCGGCGCTATTCAAGAAGCATCGCGCCGCCTTTGCCGCGGCCTCCCCGGAGCAGCAACAGGCGATGATGAAGCAGGCGCAGTCTGCACTCGAGAAAGCCAAGACGGCTTCGGAGAAGACTGCCAACCAGTTTATCGAAAATTCGGCACAGGTCACTGAAATTACCAACAAGCTCCACGACAAGGTGAGTGCCCTGAAACTGATGCCGGTTTTTGCACTCGCGCGAAAGGCCGCTTCCAACACCGCCACGGTGTTTCAGGGGTCGTTGATCGCCACCCAATTGGAGCCGCCGAAGGGCGAACCCAATCGTCTTGAATTTCTTTACATGCTTGCCAATGAAGACAGTACCCCGACGATAGCCCAACTCGAGCGTTTGTGGTACGAATTGCAACGCGGACTGACCGCCCAGGGTCAAGTTGTCCGCTACCAGACTTCGGTCGTTGATCCCGATGGCACGAGCGCCGTGCAATCCGTACTCCGGATCGGCCCGTTTACCGCGAGTTCCGGGGGGCGTTTCCTGAATTACATTCCGGCGCTGAAGACACTGAGCATACTTCCGCGTCCCTTGCCGGGCGAATTCGGCGATATCCTGTACAGCTTCACACATAGCAACAAAGAATATGCGCGAGCGGTGGTCGATTCGTCGGGAGGAGCGCTGATGATCATGATGATCAACAGCCCCTCCTGGCTGCAGCGTATCGATCTGGGAGGGACGGTGGGCTATGTGATCATTATTGTCGGGATCATCGGCCTCATCCTGTTCCTCTTCCAGCTTGTCAGGTTGATCATTGTGAGGATCGGCGTCAGCCGGCAGCTTAAAAATATTGAGGAGCCCAAAAAGGACAATCCACTCGGCCGGGTGTTGCTTGCACATAAGGGTGATCCGGACCAGATCGAGGAGGACTACGAACTCGCCGAGCTGCGCCTCACCGAAGCGGTGTTGCACGAGGAGCCCAAACTGACGCGGTTCCAGAATTATTTGCGCCTCGCAGTCGCCGCGGGGCCGCTGCTTGGCCTGATCGGCACGGTGGTCGGCATGATCATCACTTTCCAGACCATAACCGAAACCGGCTCCGCCGATCCCCGGCTCATGGCTACCGGTATCGGCCACGCGATGATCGCAACCGTTCTCGGCCTCGCTATCGCCATTCCACTATTGTTCGCGAATGCATTGTTGCACTCGTTGTCCGACGGACTGCTGCAGAATCTCGAGAAACAGAGCGCGGGTTTTCTCGCCGAAGGCATCGAGAGGGAACGCAAGAGGCGGCGGAATGATTGACCAGATACCCATTATCCGCGGTATTTTCGAACTGGCCGATCAGGGCGGCCCCTTCGTGGTATGGATTTTCCTGTCGGGGGTGTTGATGTGGGGCCTGGTTTTCGAACGCATCTGGTATTTTAATTTCGTGCTGCCGCGGCAGCTCGCGGATACGCGGGCAAAGTGGGAGGCCCGGGAAGACCACAGTTCCTGGTGCGCAAGGCAAATTCGCGAAGCGATGATATCGCGGGTCAACGTGTCCATGAGCAGCGGCATCGGCGTAATGGCGGTGCTGGTGCCCCTGTCGCCGTTGCTGGGCCTGATAGGCACCGTGTCCGGTATGCTGCAGGTTTTCACGTCCATCGCCCTGCTCGGCAACGCCGATGCGCGGGCCATGGCGGCCGGTGTGGGTGCGGCGATGATCTGCACGATAACCGGACTTGCCGTCAGTATCAGTGGCCTTTATCCCGTTTATCATTTCCGCAGGCGGGTGGCTCGCGAAACTGAAGTGCTGGGGGACGAACTGAGTCTCTAATCATGGCCCTGCGACTGCGACAATCAAAACTGCGACAATCCAAAATGGAAATGTCGACACACGGCATCGATCTGGCGCCGATGCTGGACTTCTGCCTCAATCTGTTGATCTTTTTCCTCATTACCGCGGTCTTTGTGCATACTTCCGGACTGCTCCTCAATCGGCAGCAAAACGCCCAGCAGCAAAAGCAGGTAAACACCAAGACGATCGTCGTGCAGATTCGCAACAGCGGTAAAGTCGTGATGCAGGATCGAATTATCGACCTGGGCGCTGTGCAAGCCAATATCACGCATTTGCATGCGGTCAACCCGGACGCCGGCGTGTTGATTGTGGCCCAGAAATCGGCTCCCACCGGTGTGGTGGTTCAGGTGGCCAACCAGGCACGTCTGGCCGGCATCTACAACATTACTTTCGCGACGAACCAATGAATGATCGAGGCCGAAGGGTAGCGAACTGATGCGAGTGCGAGCACACAAGTC
The DNA here is from genome assembly GCA_030452225.1 of Gammaproteobacteria bacterium. GTDB lineage: Bacteria > Pseudomonadota > Gammaproteobacteria > JAKDMP01 > JAKDMP01 > JAKDMP01. The sequence continues at coordinate 13,079 of JAKDMP010000014.1, read as the reverse complement.
GGATGACGCCGGGCACCACGGCATAGATCTAGCGCCGATGCTGGATTTTACGATTAACCTGCTGATCTTTTTCATCATTGTTACGGCGTTCATCAAAGCTCCCGGTGTGACGGTAGTCAAGCCCGATGCATCCACCGCCGTACAACACGCAAGCGCGACACTGCAGATCGGCATCACGGCCGATGACGAGATCTGGATGGCAGGACACCAGGTGGACCTGCGCAGACTGGCGACTCTGGTAGAGCGACAGCATATCCAACGTCCGAAAAGTTCCGTGGTCATTCTTGCGGACAAGGGATCGAGCGCCGGAATGCTCGCAAAAGTCATGGACAAGGTACGTCAGGCAGGGGTCACCGACATAGCCATCGGGGCCAACCCGTCAGGCAAAGGCTGAGACGGCGGAGGGTTTGCGATGCAATGGAGACTCGCACTGACGATACCGATCGGTCTCGCCTTGATATTCGTCATGTTCTTTGGGTTATGGCGCATGATCAGCGGTCCCGTCAACGCCGCAAATACGGTCACGGCGACCCAGATCAACTTCACCATGCTGAACCGCGACACCCAGGTCCGGACCAAGCAGAGGGTAAAGCCAAAGCGTCTGCCTCCCCCCAAGGAGCCGCATGTGAAGGTACAGGTTGCAACCCACCACAACCCCCAGCGGACTCATGTTCCGAATCTGACGCCCCAGTTGGGTCCCGGCATGTCCGGCAACTCCGTATCCATTGGGGGCTTGATTTCAGGCACCATCAAGAGCACCACCCCCATCCCGCTCGTGCGCATTCCGCCCCAGTACCCGCGACGGGCTCTGCTTGCGAGCAAGTCGGGATTTGTGGTCGTGGCGTTCACCATTACCAAGAGCGGCTCGGTGACGGACCTGAGAGTAGTCGATTCGGAGCCCAGGGGCTTTTTCGAGCAAGCCGCGCTGCGTGCCGTAAGCCAGTGGCGTTACCGGCCCGCACCGATCGAACGCAACGTTCAAACCACGATCGAGTTCAAACTCAATGGAGGAAAGTGAAGCATGACTTCGGGCAGCCCGGGAAAGTTGGCTTGTGTCGTCGTGATGGCCCTGGCGGTGCTTGCGGTCGCGCCGGCGGCGTTCGCGCAGTCCTCCGGCAGCGGGAATGACAATTCACAAGGCAATTCGGGGGAAAATTCCCAGCGCCGCCTGAACCCGCGTACCTACGTAATTATCCAGAATGCGCGCCAGCTCATGAGCGCCAACAAGTACGCGGAAGCAAGAAAGGAGCTTGCCAAGCTGGATATCGACGGACTCAAGCCTTTCGGGGTGAGCAGGGTCGAGTTGGTCTTGGCCAACATTGACAACATTCAGCAGAAATACTCCTCCGCCCGGCGTCACCTGCAGAAAGCGCTGGCCTCCGGCGGGCTGAACGAAAAGGAGACCTCCTCGGTGCGCATGAATATCGCCCAGTTGTATCTGGTCGAGAAAGAATGGGCACCAGCCGCGAAAGCCCTCGAGGAGTGGTTGCAGCACGCAAAACATCCCGGTTCCAGGGCATACTTTTTGCTTGCCATCGCGTACTATCGCCAGGACAAGCATGACAAGGCACTGGCTCCGGCGCAAAAGGCCGTCCGCCTCATGGAGACACCCGATGCGTCCAGAATGAGGCTTCTTCTCTCGTTGTATTCGGAACGCAAGGATTATGAAAAGGCCGTCGAGTTGGCCAAGCAGATGGTCGGGCTCTGGCCGAAAAACAAGACCTATTGGCTGATGCTGGCTTCTTTCTACCAGGCAAACAAGAATTCCGACATGGCGCTTGCGGCCGTACAGCTGGCCTATAACGCCGGCTACTTGACGGAGGACGACGAATACCTGCGCCTCGCCGACCTGCTGCTGTTCAACCGCATACCTCGGCGTTGTGCAAGCGTTCTGGACGCAGCGCTCGCGAATGACACCATCAAGCCAAGCGTGGAAAGTTACAAAAAGCTGGGGAACTGCTGGATTGCTGCGCGGGAGTTCAAGAAGGCCCTCGTTCCCTTGCGGCGGGCGGCGCAGCTTTCCGACGACGGAAATCTTTACGTTCGCCTGGCCGAAGCTCAGTTGCAAAGCCACGACTGGAAAGGCGCCGTGACGGCAATCGGGAACGCTTTCGACAAGGGCGACCTCGATGACACCGCCCACGCCTGGTACATCATGGGCATCGCCTTGTTCAAACAACATGAATTGAAGAAGGCTAGTAATTGGTTCAAGCGCGCGGCGCGCGACAAGGATTACCGGGAAAACGCGACCGCTTATCTGAATGCAATCAGCGCCTGCACCGCACAGCCGGATTTGGGTTGGTGCCGATAGATGGCCATGAGTGACCGAAACCGGATGAGGAAACGCAATGCATACCCCGCGATACGCAAGATCCGGTACTGGTTCGGCCCGGGCTCGTGCGGCCGGGCTGTAAGCTCTTTGCTGCTCGCGGGCATGTTTGCCGCGATGTTGGCGCCGGCAGGCGCTTCCTGGGCGCAAAGTGCCGATGATGCGGCCAAATCCAAGGCCGCGGCCCAAGCCGCGGCGCACGCAAAAGCGCTTGCCGAAGCGCGTGACAAGGTCTTTTCCGAACTGTCCCGCCAAGTTCGTGAACTTCGCCAAAAAGAAGCTGCGATTGCCGATCGGCGTGAGAGTGCCGCCCGGCAAGAACTCCAAAAGCAGCAACATCTTCTAAACCAGGCGCAAGCACGCCTCCAGTCCGCCAAGTCCCGCAGCGACGTTCTTGATCGGAGATGGGCGAAAAACGCAGCACGCGTCGCGAAACTGCAGAAGTCGCTGACCCAACACCAGGGCAACTTGGGCGAGTTGTACGGTGTCGTCCGCCAGATCGCTGCAAATGCCTCAAGTGTAATGAAAAATTCCTTGATAACCACGCAATTGGAACCGGCACCGGGCCAGACACCGCGATCCATGTTTCTGACAAAGCTGGCCAAGGGGCATGCGGTGCCGTCAGTCAATGATTTTCAGCGGTTGTGGTACGAACTACTCAGAGGCATAGTCGCTAGCGGCAAGGTCGTGCGCTACCAGGCGGACGTGTTACAACTCGAGAACGGCAAGCCGACCGGAAAGTCCAAACGTACCGAGGTTGTGCGGGTAGGACCCTTTACCGCTGTCAACGGCAACGAATACCTGGGCTATCTTTCCAGTGCAAAATCCTTGACGGAACTCAAGGGCGCCTTGCCGGGAAATTTTCGCACGACCGCTTACAATTTGACGCACGCGGCCCCCGGATCCGGCTACACGAGCGGCGTCGTCGATCCAGCCGCCGGAGGAATCCTCGGCAGGTACCTGACGCGACCAAGCTGGTTTGCGCGCATACAACTTGGCGAAGCAGTCGGTTACGTGATCATAGCCCTCGGACTCATCGCCTTGCTCCTGGCCGTGGTCCAATTCATCTATTTGATTCTGACGAACCGCGCAATCAATGCGCAACTCAAAGACCTTTCGCGACCCAAAGACAATAATCCCATCGGGCGCCTGCTGACCAACTTTCAGGGAAGAAAGCTGACAAATGCCAAGGTAGCGGAGTCTCGTCTGTCCGAGGCTGTACAACTGGAACTGCCGGCCCTGGAACGTTTTCAGTCGTTTATCAGGTTGGTGGTAGCCGCCGGGCCGCTCCTCGGCCTCATCGGAACCGTAACCGGCATGATTATCACCTTCCATGCGATAGTCGCTTCAGGCAGCAGCGATCCGACTGTTATGGCCACCGGTATCGGACAAGCGATGATTGCCACCGTGCTCGGCCTCGGCGTTGCGGTTCCCCTGTTGTTCATAGTTACCGGGCTCAGTGCGTTCTCGGGCAGATTGATCAAGACCCTTGAGGAGTTCAGCCACTCCCTCCTCGCCGAAAAGCTTGGCGCCGACAACGAGAATACCCGCTGAGATGAAATCAGACCCGCAGCGTTCTGCAAATAGCGCGATGACTCACGATGTCCTCATGGACGAGACTGACTGGAAAGGCGAGGGGGTCTCGGCGGCGGCCTCGAGACAGCGATGGAACCGGGTACGCGTGATTGTTTGTGCGCCCAATTCCAGCAGGTGGGCGGACACGATCTGGCAATCGATCAACGCCGTTTCGGCCGGGGCAAGCGTCGAACACAAGGTCAGCAGGGCGATTTTGGACGCATTGGACTCGCGGGAAAACATGGACTCGCCGAAAAATGCCGCGCCGATCGCCACGCCGTACAGGCCGCCCACCAGCCGTTCATCGCGCCATACTTCGAGCGAATGTGCGTGCCCGAGCTGGTGCAGATTTTCGTAGGCTTGCATCATTTCGGCGGTGATCCAGGTGCACCCGTCCTGTTCGCGCGGCTCGGCACAGGCGCGTATGACCCGCTCGAAGGCCCGATCGAAACTGACCCGGAACGCGCCGCGGCGCAAGACCTTGCGCAGGCTGCGTGAAACATGCAGCGCGCCGGGAAAAAGCACGCAGCGCGGGCTGGGCGTCCACCACATGATCGGCTGACCGACTTCGTACCAGGGAAAAATGCCGCGGCGGTACGCCGCCATCAGGCGCGCCGGCTCGAGGTCCCCGCCCACGGCGATCAAGCCGTTCGGCTCACTCATGGCGGCATCGTCCGGCGGGAAGTCGATGGCTGTGCCCGGTGTGATGAACGCGGGGAGGGGGCGGCTGGTCACGGCTTGCGCCAGGTGCTCGATGCGTCCGGAGCCACAGCGCCGCGTGGGTCCGGCTTTCGATGGCGACGATCTTGCCCCGGGTCGCGGCGGTAGGGCAGGAAGGTTTCGGCTTCGGCGATGTAGTTTTCGACTTGATCGCGCTCCCGATCCAGAAAACCAGCGACGGCACGCCCAAGCTCCGGATCCCGCAACCAGTGCGCGGAGTAGTGCAGGGTCGGCTCGAAGCCGCGCAACAATTTGTGTTCTCCCTGCACGCCCGGATGAAAGTATTGCAGGCCATGCTTGAGAGCATGGGCGATGCCCTGGTAGTAGCACAGTTCGAAATGCAGGCTGTTGATCCATTCGGATGCGCCCCAGTAGCGCCCGTACAAGGTCGTTCCATCCTGCAGGAATACGGCACAGGCGAGAATGTCGCCATCGCGGTACGCGAAGCACAGCTTCAGGGCATGAGGCAAGCGGGTGGCCAATTCGGCAAAAAAGCTCGAACGCAGATAGGGTAACATGCCGTGAGTATAGTAGGTTACAGAATATAGTTGATAAATTACATCAAGCTCTTCGCGCCCCAGTTCCTGCCCGTCCCGCCATACACATGCGATGCCGGCATCGTGGACACGGCGCCGTTCACGGCGGATTTTTTTGCGGCTTCTCGAGGTGAGCGTGTCCAGCCAAGCTTCGAAATCGGCGACGCCGGGATTGCGCCAGACAAAGTCGCAGCCAGTGCGAACCACGCAACCCGAATTTTCGATGAGATTCAACTCGGGTTCGGTTACGAACAACCAGTGGAGGGAGGAGCAACTTCGTTCCCCGGCCAGCTTCCTGGCTGCCTCGATCAGAACGGCCGCGGTGCCCGGTTCGGCGTGCGGCGAAAACAGGCAGCGGCGACCGGGTACAGGCGTAAAGGGGATCGCGGCAACCAGTTTTGGATAGTAGGACCGGCCGGCGCGCTGCATCGCGGCCGCCCAGGCCCAATCGAAAATGAATTCGCCGCGCGAGTCGCTTTTCTCGAACAGCGGCACCGCGCCCGACAGTTCGCCTGCAGGGTCCTCGACCGTGAGGTAGCAGGCGGTCCAGCCGCTGTCGGATGCAAGCGAACCGCTGGCCTCCAGGGCAGCGAAATATTCGTGCCGCAGAAAGGGAATTTGCGTCCCCGTCAATGCGTTCCACGCGTCCGCGCGAATCGTCCTGATCGAATCGTGAACGCGTACTCTCAAAGCTTGTCCCGCTAGCCTCCGAGGCCCTTGGACTCCAGGTACTTTTCCGCATCCAGCGCCGCCATGCAGCCGCTGCCGGCGGAGGTGACCGCCTGCCGATAGACATGATCCATCACGTCGCCCGCCGCGAACACGCCGGGAACACTGGTCGCGGTCGCGTTGCCGTGGCGGCCGCTTTCGACCACGATGTAACCGTTCTGCATCTCCAACTGATCCTCGAAGATGGCGGTATTGGGCGTGTGGCCGATGGCAATGAATACGCCGGTGGCATCGATGTTTTTCCCCTTTCCCCGCTCCAGGGTACTGGCGAGCCGCACGCCGGTCGCGCCGTCGCCGTCGCCCAGCACCTCATCGACCACGTGATTCCAGCAAATGTCGAGTTTGCCCTCCTTCTCGCGCTCGAACAATCGTTGCTGCAGCATCTTCTCGGCGCGCAATTTGTCGCGGCGGTGAATGAGGGTGACTCGGGAGGCGATGTTGGAAAGATACAGGGCATCCTCGGCCGCCGTATTGCCGCCGCCCACGACGACTACATCCTGGTCGCGAAAGAAGAAACCGTCGCAAGTGGCGCAGGCGGAGACGCCCTTGCCCTTGTAGGCCTCCTCGGATTCCAGGCCGAGGTACAGCGCGTCGGCGCCCGTGGCGATGATCAGTGCATCGGCCGTGTAGGTGCCATTGTCGCCGCTCAGGCGGACCGTAGATTGGTCGAGTTCCGCCCTGGAAATCTGGTCGAGAACTATTTCGGTGCCGAAACGCTCGGCATGCTCCTGCATGCGCTGCATGAGCCCGGGTCCCTGCAGGCCTTCGATGTCGCCCGGCCAGTTGTCGACATCGGTGGTCGTCATCAGTTGCCCGCCCTGGGCGATACCGGTGATCAGCACCGGCTTGAGGTTGGCGCGCGCCGCATATACCGCGGCCGTGTAGCCGGCCGGCCCGGAGCCGAGAATCAGAAGGCGGCAGTGGCGGGATTCGCTCATAAAAGTCCTTTGCGGGGGTTGCGGCGAGTAAGGTACCCATTTTAGCGAAACCGGGACGCGCGGCCATCCCGACCGGAACGCTGCGGCGACGGCCGATCTCGTTTGCAGCGTGCCCGGGAGGTTAAACTGCTCCCTGCAGCAGCCCGGTGACATGAACGTTTCAAGATGCCTCAACCCAAGCAACGCGAAGCCGGCCGCGACGATCGGCTGATTCTGCCCAAACTCGCCCCCGCGGCGCGAGAGGCCGCGTTCTGGCTGCTGGGGGCGCTGGCCGTGGTGCTGGCCGTGGCGCTGGCCAGCTTTGAGGCGAGCGATCCGGGTTTCACCAGCACCGGGAACGGCACCGTTCACAACCTGATCGGTCCCGCCGGCGCCTGGGTCAGCGACATTCTGCTGTTCATCCTCGGCGCGAGCGCCTATTCGTTGCCGCTGCTGATCGCCTACGGCGCATGGATCGGATTTCGCGGATGGAACGAGCGGGCCCTGTCGGTACGCCTGGTGCGATTGAGCGCATTGCTGGTTGCGCTGATTTCGCTGGCTTCCCTGCTGGCGCTGGTTGTGTACCCGGAACCGGGCTGGTTGCCGGCGGGTGCGGGCGGCGTACTCGGGGATGTGATCGGCGCGGGCCTGGTCGCGGGCATCAGCGAAACGGGGGCCACGCTCTTCCTGTTGGCCATTCTGTTGGCAAGCATCACGCTGGCAACGGGTTTGTCCTGGATGGTCCTCATGGATCGTATCGGCAGCCTGTGCCTCGCCGTGGGCGGCTGGTTGGCCGCGCGCGCGGCGCACTGGAGCGGGCGGCGCGTCGAGCGCCAGGAAAAGAAGGAAAATCGAGCCCGGCGCAGCGCGGCCGTTGCCCGGGAAAAGACGCGCCGTGCAGAGCAGCCCAAGCCCAGGATCGAACCTGTCGTCAACGTCGTCAAGCCGAGCCCGCGGGCTGAGCGCGAACGGCAAAAACCACTTTTCGCACCGCCCCCCGAAGCCGGCGGCCTGCCTCCGCTGGAACTGCTGGATGCACCGCACCAACAAACCGAGGGCTACGGCGAGGACACCCTGGCGGCGATGTCGCGGCAGGTCGAACTCAAACTGGCCGATTTCGGCGTCGAAGTGGAAGTGACTTCGGTTCATGCCGGCCCGGTAATCACCCGGTTCGAGTTGCGGCCTGCGGCGGGCGTCAAGGTCAGCCAGATCAGCAATCTTTCCAAGGACCTGGCCCGCGCCATGTCGGTCATCAGTGTTCGCGTCGTCGAGGTGATTCCCGGCAAGCCGGTGGTCGGCCTCGAGGTTCCCAACGAAACCCGCGAACTGGTCACGCTCGGCGAGATACTGCGCTCGGAGGCCTACGAGCGGGCCAACTCCAAATTGACGCTTGCCTTCGGCAAGGATATTTCCGGACAACCCGTGGTGACCGACCTTGCACGCATGCCCCATTTGCTGATCGCCGGCACCACCGGATCGGGAAAATCGGTGGCGCTCAATGCCATGATTCTGAGCCTGCTCTACAAGGCCGGCCCCGAGGATGTACGCCTGATCCTGATCGACCCGAAGATGCTGGAATTGTCGATTTACGACGATATTCCGCAGCTTCTCACGCCGGTCGTCACGGACATGAGCGAAGCCGCCAACGCGCTCAAGTGGTGCGTCGTCGAAATGGACCGGCGCTACCGGCGCATGGCGGCCGCCGGCGTGCGCAATCTGGCCGGCTACAACCGCAAGATCAAGGAGGTGGAAGCCAAAGGGGAGAGTATTCCCGATCCGCTGGGAGGAGAGGACGAAGACGGCGAACCGCTGCCGCTGCAGCCCATGCCCTCGATCGTCGTGGTGATCGATGAGCTGGCCGACCTGATGATGGTGGTGGGCAAGAAGGTCGAGGAACTCATCGCCCGTCTGGCGCAAAAGGCGCGCGCCGCAGGCATTCATCTCGTCGTGGCGACACAACGCCCCTCGGTGGACGTGATCACCGGCCTGATAAAGGCCAACATCCCGGCACGCATCGCCTTCCAGGTGTCGGCGCGGGTGGATTCACGCACCATCATCGACCAGATGGGCGCGGAGACGCTGCTCGGCAATGGCGACATGCTTTTCCTTCCGCCGGGCACCTCGCTGGTGCGCCGCGTGCACGGCGCCTTCGTGGATGATGGTGAAGTGCATCGCGTGGCGGTCTGGCTCAGGCAGTCGGGCAAGCCCGGTTATCTGGAGGAAATCCTCGAACCCATCGAAGACAAGAGGGGCCCCAACGGGCTGCCCGGGGACGAAACCGGCGACGAGGACGACCCGCTGTACGACGAGGCCGTGCGCATCGTCACCGAAACCCAGCGTGCTTCGATCTCCTCGGTGCAGCGCCGGCTTCGTATCGGCTACAACCGCGCCGCACGCCTGGTCGAACAGATGGAGCGGGTCGGGATCGTCGGCCCGCTGCAGTCGAACGGCAGCCGCGAAGTGCTGGCCGCCCCGCCGCCGGAATGATTCGCCGTTTTGACTGTCTCAATCGTCCAGGGTCATCACTGAAGGGAATGAAGATGAAATGGATCGGCCTTTTGGCGGCACTGTTGCTGCCGGCGGTCGCCGCGGCGGCGGCCACGCCCGCACCGGCTTCACGACTCGACGCCTTGCTGGCGCAGACGAAAACCCTGACGGCCGATTTCGCCGAAACGGTCGTCAACGCCAATGCGGTGACCGTCAAGCGTTCCTCGGGCACGCTGGCGATCGCCAAACCGGGGCGCTTCCGCTGGGATTACAAGGAGCCGTACCGGCAACTGATTCTCGCCGACGGCGAAAAATTGTGGACCTGGGATCCGGCGCTCGAGCAGGTCGTCGTGCGCGACCAGCCGCATGCGCTTGCCTCCGGGCCGGCCGCGTTGCTGGCCGGCACCGCGAGCGTGGAGAAGCGCTTCGAGGTTCGGCGCATCCAGCGCGCCGGCACGCTGGACTGGCTGCAATTGACCCCCAAATCCGCCGATTCAAGCTTCAAGGAAATTCGCATCGGGCTGGATGACGAGGGCCGCATCCGCAGCCTGGAACTCGACTCCAGGCTGGGGCAGACCACGCGCATCGAGTTCAGCCATATCCGGCGCAATGCCGAGATCGCTCCCGGGCTTTTCCGGTTCACGCCTCCCGCCAACGCGGATGTCGTCCACCAGGGCGTTTGACAGCGGGGTTTCATGAAGCACGCCGCCGACAATTTGCAGGACATTCCAGGCGTGGGGCCGTCGATCGCGCGCGATTTGCGCGAACTCGGCATCGAGCAGGTCGCCCAACTGCGCGGCCGCCGACCGCAGAAGCTCTACGAGCAGTTGATGTCGCAACGCGGATGCCGCATTGATCGCTGCATGCTGTATGTATTGCGTTGCGCCGTGTATTACGCCGAGGGCGGGCGCGATGCAGAGCGGCTGCGGTGGTGGAACTGGAAGGATGGCAAACAGGCAGGTTGATGGCGGCACGCACCCTCGTTGCCCGCCAGCCATGAACAGCGGGGCGCCGCTTGCCGACCGCATGCGCCCGCGCAGCCTCAAGGAGGTCGCCGGTCAGGATGCGGTGTCGGGGGCGGACGGGGTTCTCGCCCGCGCGCTCGCCGGCGGATTGTTGCCGTCGCTGATTCTCTGGGGCCCGCCGGGCTGCGGCAAGACCACGCTGGCGCGCCTGCTGGCCGAAACACGCGGTACGCGCTTTTTTGCCATGTCTGCGGTTACCGTCGGCGTGAAGGAGGTCAAGCAGGTCGTCGAAACGGCGCGGCAGCTTCGCGCCGAAGGGCAGGAGTCCGTACTCTTCCTGGATGAGATTCATCGCTTCAACAAGGCGCAACAGGATGCCTTGCTGCCGCACGTGGAGGCCGGCACCGTCGTTCTGATCGGCGCCACCACCGAGAATCCCTCCTTCGAGGTGCGAGGCGCGCTGCTTTCGCGCACCCGCGTGGTCAAGCTCGCTCCGCTGGACGCGGTCGCGCTTTTGCTGATCCTGGAACGGGCGCTGACCGATGCCGAACGCGGCCTCGGGCTGGACGCCGATTCGATGCCGCGGAGCCGGCTTGACGAGATCGCTGCAGTCTCCGATGGCGATGCGCGTCGCGCTCTCAACCTGCTCGAAACGATCGCTGCGGCCAACGAGAATCGCCGTCTGGACGAGACCGCGTTCCAGGCGCTCCTGGGGGAACGGCTGGCCCGGTTCGACAAGGGTGGAGATCACTTTTACGACCAGATTTCCGCGCTGCACAAGGCGGTGCGCGGCTCCGATCCGGACGCCTCGCTGTACTGGTTTGCGCGCATGCTCGAAGGCGGCGTCGATCCGCGCTACCTGGCCCGCCGGCTGATTCGAATGGCGAGCGAAGACGTGGGGCTGGCCGATTCGCGTGCGCTGACCCTCGCCATCGACGCGGCGGCCACCTTTGAGCGGCTGGGCAGTCCCGAGGGCGAACTCGCGCTGGCCCAGGCCGTGGTCTATCTTGCCTGCACGCCGAAAAGCAACGCCGTGTACAAGGCTTTTTCCGCGGCGCGAAAGGACGCGAAAAGATTCGGTGCCGCGCCTGTCCCCATGCAGCTTCGCAACGCGCCCACTGCGTTGATGAAAGAGATGGGCCACGGCGCCGGCTACCGCTACGCACACGATGAGCCGGAAGGCTACGCCGCGGGTGAACGCTATTTTCCCGATGAAATGGGCGTTCCGCGCTACTACCAGCCGTCCGACCGGGGAATCGAGGGGCGCATTGCCGAGCGTCTGCGCCACCTTGCGGAACTCGACGCCAAGGCGAAAGAGGCCGAAACCGCGGCATCGAAGGGCAAGTAGCAGCAGACCCGAAGCGCTGGAATCGGGCCGTTTCATCCCGTAGACGTGCCATGCTCCAGGCCGGCGCGCGGAGGTTGGGTGTACAGTAATGGGCGAGCCCGGCGACCAGGAAGACTCGCATGACCCTCAAGTGGAAGACCTGCTGCGTTCCCATTTTCTTTCTCCTCCTTGCGAACGGCGGCGCCTGGGGTGCCACCGCGCCGGGTTCGGCGGCGCGGGCGGGGGCAATCGGTCCGGGCGTGAACCCGGGTCGCGCGTCCGCTGCCTACCTGCTCAATGCGAATTCCCTGGTGTGGATCGAGCAGAAGGTCACGAAGAGCAACCCCGTGGTGGGCGATTTTTACGGCAATGCGGTCGCGATCGACGGCGACACGGCCGTGATCGGCGCCTACGAGGTCGATGTGGATGGTCATACCCAACAGGGCGCGGCCTACGTGTTTACGCGCACGAACGGCACCTGGAACGAGGCGCAAATGCTCACCGCGAGCGGCAGCGGGGAACAGGATCACTTCGGCTATGCGGTGGCGATCGATGGCGACAGGATCCTGGTCGGGGCGCCGGAAGTCGATATCGGTGGCGACAGCAACCAGGGCGCGGTGTACGTGTTTACCCGCTCGAATGGCGGCTGGAGCGAGGCGCAAACGCTCACCGCCGGTGATGGAGCGGCGGGCGACTACTTCGGCGATGCGGTGGCGCTCGACGGCGATCGGGCCCTGATCGGGGCGATGTGGGCCGATGTCGGCGGCAAGAACGCGCAGGGGGAAGCCTATGTCTTCGATCGCGCGAACGGCAGTTGGAGCGAGGCGGCGGCGCTCACGGCCAGCGACGGTGGGGGCGGCGACAACTTCGGCTTCGCGGTGTCGGTCGACGGGGACACCGCGGTGGTCGGGGCGCCGCTGTTCGAGGGCGGCGGCCCCGGCGACCAGGGGGCGGCGTACGTTTTCACACGCACGAACGGCAACTGGAGCGAAATGCAGGCGCTGACGGCGAGCGATGCCAGGTCGGACGATTTTTTCGGCGACGCGGTCGCGGTCGCCGGCAACACGGTCCTGGGCGGGGCGCGCTGGGCCGACTTTACCCATACCGACGAGGGCGGGGTCTACGTTTATATCCGCTCCAACGGCGTCTGGAACCAGATGCAAACGCTCACGGCAAGTGACGGGACCTACGGCGATTTCTTCGGCTACTCGGTGGCTATCGATGGCGACAGGGCCGTGATCGGTGCGCCGAGGGCCGATATCGACGGCGATCCCCACCAGGGGGCGGCATACCTGTTCACGCGCTCCAATGGCAGCTGGAGCGAAGTGCAGAAAGTCACCGCGAGCGACGGCGAGATGGATGACGAGTTCGCGGCGGCGGTCGCGCTCAGCGGCAGCACCGCCCTGGCGGGGATGCGCTGGGCCGGCGGCTTCGCCCAGGGTGCGGCCTACTTCTACGGCGGTAGCGATCTCGCACTGGCCGTAAGCGCGCCGG
>JAKDMP010000106.1 GCA_030452225.1 Gammaproteobacteria bacterium | reverse complement strand
GGCATGACTTCGCCCACGAGAAAGACATCGAGCGGATCCACGGAGTATTCACGGGTCAGGTGCGTACCCTTGCGCACGACTTTTTCGGTCAGCACCGAGCGCTTGAGTACCAGCGTGGAGAGCAGGAAGGCCGCCGTGGAAGCGACCACCAACGGTAGCAGGGCATCCCATTGGTGGGTGAGCTCCATGGCGAATATCACACCGGTGAGCGGACTGCGCATCACGCCGCCGACCACCGCCGCCAGGCACATCAAGGCCCAGAAACCGGGCACCACCTGCGGGAAAATCAATGCGAGCACGGCTCCGAGTGCGGCGCCGATCATGAATATCGGCGCGAGCACACCGCCCGAGGTGCCGGAGCCCAGCGACAGGCTCCAGATCAGCGTTTTGACTATGAGAATGCCGATGATCAACGACAGGGTGGCTTGGCCGGAGAGCAGGGTGCGGATGACGTCGTAACCGACGCCCAGCGCGCGCGGTTCGAACAGCCCGCCGATGCCGATGATCAACCCGCCGATCGCCGGCCACCACATCCAGTGGATGGGCAATTTTCGGAAGGCGTCTTCGGAGAGATAAACCAGCACGGTGGCAAACCAGGCGACGAAGCCGCCGACCAGACCCGCCACCACGCACAAGCCGAGAATGGTGGCGTTGATCTCGGGTATGACGTATTGCGTGGCGAAGATGGGGTCAAAGCCGAGCAACGGCCAGCGGATTGCCGTGGCGACCACCACGGCAATGGTGACCGGCACGAAGGATCGCGGTCGCATCTCAAAGAGCAGCAATTCGACGGCCAGCAAGATCGAGGCGAGCGGCGCGTTGAAGGTCGCCGCCATGCCGGCTGCGGCGCCGGCCACCAGCAGCGTCTTGCGCTCATCGGCCGTGAGTGAAAGTGTTTGGGAAAGCAACGAGCCGAAGGCGCCGCCGGTCATGATGATCGGCCCCTCGGCGCCGAACGGCCCACCCGTGCCGATGGTGACGGCGGCAGAAATGGGCTTCAGCAGCGCGACTCTTGGCTTGATTTTGCTGCCACCGCGAAGAATGGACTCGATCGCCTCGGGCATGCCGTGGCCGCGGATGGCCTCGGCGCCGTAACGCGCCATCAGGCCCACAATCAGTCCGCCGACAACGGGCGCCGCGATGATGAGCCACCAGGCTTGATCCGCGCCGCCGGGCGCGACCAGCGCCCATGCCACGCGTTGATAAAACACCAGGTTGGTGATCAAACCAATGAGCTTGAGCAATGCGGCCGCAACCAGCGCGGCCACACCACCAACGCCCAAGGCTAAAACGCAAATGATCAACATGCGCGGATGCGCATTGAAATCACCGAGCCGTTTGGGCACCCGCGGTCGCTCTTCGTTGTTGCCGATCTCGTCCGGGTTGTTGTTTTTGTTATTCATCGGCAAATCCTGGTGATTGCGTTTCGGGCAGGCGGGGGACCTCAGGCGTAGCGGTAGCCGAAAGCGGCTTCAAAGCGAGCGGCAAACTGCTCGGCGGTGAAGTCGTGGTTTTGGGTGCCCTGACTGGCGACCTTGATCGAACCGGCAAGGGAGGCAATGCGACCGATGGTTTCCCAATCGTAATCCTGGGTAATGCCGTGGATCAGTCCGGCGCGATAGGCGTCGCCGCAACCGGTGGGATCGACCAGCGCATTGGGTTCGACGGCGGGAACTTGAAGTGGGTCACCCTCGGCGTAAATAATTGAACCCTCAGCGCCACGGGTGACGATCAAAGCCTTCACGCGCTCGGCGATCTCTTCGAGGCTTAACCGTGTCGTTTGGCAGAACATGCCCGCTTCGTAGTCGTTCAAAGCGAGCCAGTCGGCCTGTGCCACGAAGGTTTCCAGATCCTTGTCGTCGAACATCGGCAGACCTTGGCCGGGGTCAAAGATAAACGGGATATCGGCAGCCTTGAACGCTTCGGCATGCTGGATCATCGCGTCGCGCCCGTTGGGAGCAACAATGCCGATGGTGGCGCCGGTGCCCGTGGGCAGGGCCTGTTCGTGGGCGCGGCCCATGGCGCCCGGATGAAAGGCGGTGATCTGGTTGCCGTCATCATCGGTGTTGATGAAGGCCTGTGCGGTGTAAACATCCTCGAGCTGTTTGATGTACTCGCGATTGATGCCCAGTTCATCCAGGCGTTCGGCATAGGGGGCAAAATCCTTGCCAACCGCGCCTACCGGGATGGCTTCGTCACCGAGCAATGTCAGCGTGTAGGCAATGTTGCCGGCGCAGCCGCCGAATTCACGGCGCAACTCCGTGACCATGAAGGCAACGGAGAGCGAATGGATGCGTTCGGGAAGAATGTGATCGGCGAACTTTCCGGGAAAGCGCATGATCACGTCGAAGGCGAGCGAGCCGGAAATCAATGCGCTCATGAGTTATCTCCTGTCCAGGCAAGATCGGGTTGGCGGGCGGCGCGTACTTCATCAAGTCGGCTGACCGGGGTGGAATACGGGGCGCCTTTGACCCTGTCGGCATCGCTTTGCGCTTCGGCAAGAATCGCGGCCATGGCCTCGACAAAGGCATCGAGCGTTTCTTTGGACTCGGTTTCGGTCGGCTCGATCAACAAGCACTCCGGCACGAGCAGCGGGAAGTAGATCGTCGGCGCGTGAAAGCCGTAATCAAGCAAGCGTTTGGCAAGATCGGTGGCAGTTACGCCCGTGTCCTTCGCCAGCTTCTTGAGGGTGACGATGAACTCGTGGCTGGCACGGCGCTCGGGATAGGCCAGTTCAAAACCCGCCTCCTCAAGCCTGCGCGCCACATAGGCCGCGTTGAGCGTGGCGAAGTCGGCCACACGATGCATTCCTTCGACGCCCAGCAGGCGCATGTACACATAGGCGCGCAGCAGCACACCGATGTTGCCGTTGAAGGCGGACAGCCGACCGATGGAATCGGGGCGCTCGGCCTCGCCCAGCATGCGGTACGAACCGTCGTCTTGGCGCCGTACCAGAGGCAGCGGCAAGTAGGGTTCGAGCCGTTTGCCGACGGCCACCGAGCCTGCGCCCGGCCCACCGCCACCATGCGGCGTGGAAAAAGTCTTGTGCAAGTTGAAGTGCATCACATCGAAGCCCATATCGCCGGGGCGCACCTTGCCCAGAATGGCGTTCATGTTGGCGCCGTCGTAATACAGCAGCCCGCCTGCGGCATGCACCTTTTTGGCGATCTCGGCGATGTTGCGCTCGAACACGCCCAGTGTGGACGGATTGGTGAGCATGATGCCGGCCGTCTTCGGGCCAAGGGCGGCCTCCAGGCTGGCCATGTCCACGTCGCCATCCGGCCCGGTTTTGATCTCGCGCACCTTGTAACCGCACATCGCGGCGGTGGCAGGATTGGTGCCGTGGGCGGCATCGGGCACGATGATTTCGTTGCGCTCATTATCGCCGCGCGACTGATGGTAGGCGCGGATCATCGCCACGCCGGTAAATTCACCCTGCGCGCCGGCCATCGGCGCAAGCGATGCGGCGCTCATGCCGGAGATGGTCTTGAGCATTTCCTGCAACTCGTACAGGCAGGTGAGTACGCCCTGGCCGGTCGCATCCGGCGCCAGTGGATGACGCTCCAGAAAACCGGGCAGCATCGCCAACTTGTTGGACGCGCGCGGGTTGTACTTCATCGTGCAAGAACCCAGTGGGTAGAAATGCGTGTCGATGGAAAAGTTCTTTTGCGACAGGCGCGTGTAGTGGCGTACAGCATCCATCTCCGAGACTTCGGGAAGCACGGGCGCATGCTGGCGCAGCAATTTGCTCGGCAAATCCTCAAGCGGATAATTACCGGCGGGCGCTTGCGCGTTGGCGTGCCGCCCCGGACGGGAATGCTCAAAAATCAGCATGGGATCAGCACGCATCCAGCGCCTTGAGCGCGGCTTCGTAATCGGGTTCATCGGCGATTTCCCCGACCAGCTCGGTGTAGCACACCTTGTTGTCGGCGTCGAGCACGACGATGGCACGGGCGGTCAGTCCGGCCATGGGGCCGTCGGTCAGCAGGACGCCGTAGTCGACGGCGAAGTTCTGGTCGCGAAACATGGCCAGCGGCACGACATTTTCAATGCCTTCGTTGCCGCAGAAGCGCGCTTGCGCAAAAGGAAGATCGGCGGAGATGACAAGCATCGTCGTGTCCGCGTGTTCACGGGCGTAGTCGTTGAATTTTTTCGTCGACAGCGCGCACACCGGCGTATCCAGGCTCGGCACGATGTTCAGGAGCTTTTTACCCTGAAAGTCGCCCAGCGACACGTCGGCAAGATCGCCCTTGGTGAGAGAAAAATCCGGCGCGGTGCTGCCGGTGGCGGGCAGATCGGCGTTGCTGTGAATCGCATTACCCTTCAAAGTGATGTCAGCCATGATGGTCTCCTGTGACGGTCAAATTGTTCCTTGTGTGGGAGCGAGCTTGCTCGCGAACTGCTGCGATTGGCATCGCGAGCAAGCTCGCTCCCACGGGATGAATCCATGTCACGCCTCGGCGCGCGCCGGCTGCTTGAGCAGCTCGGCGAGCGCAGCGGTGTAATGATGGATGTCTGCTTCGGTTTTGGTTTCGGTGGCGCAAACCAGCAGCGAGTCGGCAAGCTCGGGATCGACAGCTGCCAGATCGTAGCCGCCGACAATGCCCTGCGCGTCCAGAAGTTCTGAAAGCACATCTGCGGCGTTGCGGTTGAGTTCGATCGCTGCTTCGTGAAAGAAGGGCGAATCGAAACGACGCTTGCATCCAGCCGCTTCCAATTGTTGGACGATCGCACGGGTATGCGCGTGGCTCGCAGCGGCGACTTGCTTCAGGCCTTGTGCGCCGAGCAGCGACATGTAAATCGTCGCTGCGGTCACGGCCAAGCCCTGATTGGTACAAATATTCGAGGTCGCGCGCGAGCGGCGAATGTGCTGCTCGCGCGCCTGCAAGGTGAGCACGAAGCCACTCCGCCCCTGGTCATCGACACTGCGCCCGACGATGCGGCCGGGGATCTGGCGAGCGTGTTCGTTGCGGCAAGTCATGAAGCCAAAGTAAGGACCGCCGGATGACAGCGGTACGCCCAGCGGCTGGCCTTCACCGCAGGCGATATCCGCGCCCGCTTCGCCCCATTCGCCCGGCGGTGTGAGCAGCGCCAGCGAGGTCGGGTTGACGGCGGCGATCAGTGCCAGGCCGCGTTCGCGCGCGAAGCACTCCAGTCGGTCGGTATCTTCGATGACGCCGAAGAAGTTCGGCTGGGCGACGATCAGCGCGGCGGCTTCCGGCGCTGCGGCAAGCGCCTCTGCGTTCATGCGCCCGCTGGCCGTGTCAAAGGCGATCTCGTGGAAGTGAATGTCTTGGGCTTCGCACAGGGTTTTCAGCACGCTCTTGTAACGCGGGTTGAGCGCCGTCGGAATCAGCAGGCGGCGGGTCTTGTCCTTGCGCTTGATGCGCAGCGCCATGAGCGCCGCTTCGGCCAGCGCCGAGGCGCCGTCGTACAGTGAGGCATTGGAAATATCCAGCCCGGTGAGCGAGGTCATCATCGACTGGAATTCGTAGATCAGTTGCAGCGTGCCCTGGCTCGCTTCGGCCTGATACGGCGTGTAGGCGCTGTAGTACTCGCCGCGCGTGGTGATTTCCCACACCGCCGCCGGAATGTGATGTTCGTAAGCCCCGGCGCCCAGAAAACTCAGGGCGGCGCCGTCACCGGCGGCGCGTTCACGCATCAGGCGGGTAATGGCCTGTTCGCTCAGGCCCTCGGGAATGCCTTCGAGCCGCTTGATGCGCAACTCGGCGGGGATGTCGCTGAACAGCGCCTCGATGCTGTCCGCGCCGACAGACTCGAGCATGTTGCGAACATCATCTTTGGTGTGAGGAACAAAGGGCACTGGCGTCAACCTTCGGATTCGAGCTGGGCGGCGTAGGCATCGGCGTCCATCAAGTCTTCGGGCATGCCGTTTGCCGGGCGGATACGCAGCAGCCAGCCCTCCTCCCAGGGCGATTGATTGACCAGCTCGGGCTGATCTTCCAGTGCCTCGTTCACGGCCGCGACCTCGCCATCCAGCGGGCTGAAGACATCGCTCGCCGCCTTGGTGGATTCGACCACCACGCACTCCTCGCCGCTGGCCACTTCGCTGCCCACTTCAGGCAGTTCAACGAAGACCAGATCGCCGAGCGATTCTTGGGCGTGATCGGTGATGCCCAGTTCAATGCTGCCGTCATCGAGTTCGCGCAGCCACTCGTGAGTATCGGTGTACTGCCTGTCCTTGGGGATGTCACTCATGGGAGTCTCCTTATCAATCAAGGTTGACGCGGATCTTGCCGCGACGCACGAAAGGGGGTTTGACGATGGCCACCGGCAGCTCGCGTTTGCGCATGCTCACGGTTGCCTCGGGGTCGCTGGCGGCCGCTTCGGGCACACGAGCAAGAGCGATGGAGCGATCGAGCGTGGGCGCGAACCCGCCGCTGGTGACGATGCCTTCACCGGCTGAAGTATTCACGGTTTGGCCGTGGCGGATCACGCCGCGGTCCTTGAGCACGAGGCCGACAAGACGCTTCTTGTCGCTCGCATCGCGGGCCTTTTCGATGGCTTGGCGGCCGATGAAGTCGCGCTCGGTCGGGTCAAGCGCCACCGTCCAGCCCAGATTCGATTCCCAAGGGTGGGTAGTCTCGTCCATGTCATTGCCGTAGAGGTTGAGTCCGGCTTCTAGGCGCAGCGAATCGCGCGCGGCCAATCCGGCAGGCTGGATGCCGACCTCAACAAGATTGTCCCAGAAGGCTGCCGCGCGATCGGCGGGCAGCATGATCTCCCAGCCATCCTCGCCGGTATAGCCGGTGCGCGCCACCAGCCAGTCGCCACGCTCGCTGGCGGTAAAAGGCTTGAGTTCCAGCGCGCCGCCCTTGAGTGCTTCGGGCAGCACGGCTGCGGCGCGCTCCCGCGCCTTGGGGCCCTGTACGGCGATCATCGCCAGATCGTTGCGCTCGTTGACGCTGACGTCAAAATCGGCGGCGATCTTGCGCATCCAGGCAATGTCGGCGTCGCGGGTGCCGGCATTGACCACGGTGCGATAGCGCTCCGGGCCGCGAAAATAGCTGATCAGGTCGTCCTTGATGCCACCCTCGGGGTTGAGCATGACGCCATACTGCGCCGCGCCGGGCGTACTCAGGCGCGCGATGTCGTTGGCGTAAAGCTTGCGCAGGAAGTCTTTGGCGCGCGCGCCCTCGAAATCGACGATCGCCATGTGCGAGACGTCGAACATGCCGGCATCCTCGCGTACAGCACGATGCTCGGCCAACTCGGAGCCATAGGTCAGCGGCATGTGCCAGCCGGCAAAGCCCACCATGCGGCCTCCGGCGGCCTCGTGAGCGTCATGCAAGGGCGTTTTGCGTTCCATTCGATCCTCTTTACTTGCTCTTCAGGCGCGGGTTGTCGAACAACAGGCACCCCCCCGAAGGTCAGCACACAAAAGTTGCGCCGGTCGGGAGGGGTGATTCGAACCCGCGTAGCCGTATATCATAAGGGGTATGGACGATTTTTCTACGGCTGCAGAAAGCCAAACAGGCCCATTCAAGCCGCGTCGCCGCTCGATTGCCGTGCGCGTTGGCTCAGTAACTGTCGGCGGCGGCGCGCCGGTGGTGGTGCAATCCATGACCAACACCGATACCGCAGACGTGGCCGCCACGATCGACCAGGTCGAAGCGCTCGCCCGCGCCGGCTCGGAATTGGTACGCATGACGGTCAATACCGAGGCCGCCGCAGCAGCCGTTCCCGCGATCAAGAAGGGCTTGGCCCGGCGCGGCATTTTCGTGCCGTTGGTCGGCGATTTCCACTTCAACGGCCACAAGTTACTGACGGCGCATCCCGAATGCGCCGATGCCCTCGACAAATTGCGCGTGAATCCGGGTAACGTCGGGCGCGGCTCCAAGCGCGATCCGCAGTTCACCACCATCATCCAGATTGCCGTGAAGCACGACAAACCGGTGCGCATCGGTGTCAACTGGGGCAGCCTGGATCAGGATCTGCTCACGCATCTGATGGACGAGAACGCGAAAAGCGATCAACCCAGGGATGCGGACGAGATCATGTTCGACGCCATGGTGGAGTCGGCGCTGCCCCGCCCCCCGCCCGCCCCCCCAAAAGGGCGGGCGCCAAAAAAAAAAAAAAAGACCG
>JAKDMP010000105.1 GCA_030452225.1 Gammaproteobacteria bacterium | reverse complement strand
TTGAGCATGACGCCATACTGCGCCGCGCCGGGCGTGGTGAGGCGGGCGATGTCATTGGCGTACAGCTTGCGCAGAAAGTCCTTGGCGCGCGCGCCTTCGAAATCCACGATGCCCATGTGCGAGACGTCGAACATGCCGGCGTCCTCGCGTACGGCGCGATGTTCGGCCAGCTCCGAGCCGTAGGTCAGCGGCATGCGCCAGCCGGCGAAGTCCACCATGCGGCCGCCGGCGGCTTCGTGGGCGTCGTGCAGGGGCGTTTTGCGTTCCATCCGATCCTCTGTTGACATCGCGTACTTGCATTGCCGGGCAACCAGAGCCGTCCCGAAGGCGGGCTCGCGAGCGAGCCATCCATCGGGCGGGATGATTCAAACCCGCATGGCGTATATCATAAGGGGTATGAACGATTTTTCTCCGGCTACAGACAGCCACACAGGCCCGTTCAAGCCGCGCCGCCGCTCGGTCGGCGTGCGCGTCGGCTCGGTTACGGTCGGCGGCGGCGCGCCGGTCGTGGTGCAATCCATGACCAATACCGATACCGCGGACGTGGAGGCTACCGTCGAGCAGGTGGAGGCGCTGGCGCGCGCCGGCTCGGAACTGGTGCGCGTGACGGTCAACACCGAGGCAGCGGCGGCGGCCGTCCCCGCGATCAAGAAGGGTCTTGCGCGGCGCGGCGTGTTCGTGCCGCTCGTCGGCGACTTCCACTTCAACGGCCACCGCCTCCTGACGGCCCATCCCGAGTGCGCCGATGCGCTCGACAAGCTGCGCGTGAATCCCGGCAACGTCGGGCGCGGCTCGAAGCGCGATCCGCAGTTCACCACCATCATCGAGATCGCCGTGAAGCACGACAAACCCGTGCGCATCGGGGTCAACTGGGGAAGCCTCGACCAGGATCTGCTCACGCGGCTGATGGACGAGAATGCGAAAAGCGCCGAACCCAAGGACGCGGACGAGGTCATGTTCGACGCCATGGTGGAGTCGGCGCTGAGGAGCGCCGCCCGCGTCGAGGAGATCGGCCTGGCGCACGACAAGATCATCCTGTCGTGCAAGATGAGCCGCGTGCAGGACCTGGTGCGGGTCTACCGCGCGCTGGCCGCGCGCTGCGACTATCCGCTCCACGTCGGCCTCACCGAGGCGGGCATGGGGGTGAAGGGCATCGCCTCCTCGGCCGCCGGCCTTGCGGTGCTGCTCGCCGAAGGCATCGGCGATACCATCCGCGTCTCGCTCACCCCCGAGCCGGGGGCGGCGCGCGAGAAGGAAGTGCTCGTGTGCCAGGAAATATTGCAGGCCCTGGGCCTCAGGGCCTTCATGCCGTCGGTGACCGCCTGCCCCGGCTGCGGGCGTACGACGTCCACGTTTTTCCAGCAGCTCGCCCAGGACATTCAGGGCTACATCCGCGAGCGGATGCCGGCCTGGAAGGAACGCTACGAGGGCGTGGAGGAGATGAAGGTGGCCGTGATGGGCTGCGTCGTCAACGGCCCCGGCGAGAGCAAGCACGCCAACATCGGCATCAGCCTGCCGGGGAGCGGCGAAAAGCCGGTGGCGCCGGTGTTCGAGGACGGAAAGAAGACGGTCACGCTAAAAGGCGATGCCATCGCCGCCGATTTCCAGAAACTCGTCGACGCCTACGTCGAGCGCAGCTACCCCCAGCGAGCCGCCTGAACGACACGGTTTTCTCCGGTGGGAGCGAGCAAGCTCGCTCCCACCGGGCATGTTCTTGACTGCCTGTCAAGCAAAGAGGAGTCCGAGCCGTCGATAATGGCTGCGTGATCAGCGCTCGAGAAAATCTTTGCCGCGAAATGGATTGCGCACGATCAACTCGCCAAATCGGCGCCCATGACTGAAATCCTCACTGTAAAGAATTTGACAACGCGTGCGAATCGCCGCCTCCGTGATCAGCGCGTCGAACCATGGCAATTGTTCGGTGTTGGCCAGTTCGTGCGCATCGAGCACCAGGTTTGCGTCGGTGGCCGTCACTTCGAAATACGTGAGTGCATCGAGGGCAGTACGTATGTCTTCGGCTGTAAATGCCGGTTGGAATTTATAGGTGAGGACAGCGCGCAACTCGATCAAAACCTGTGTACTCACGACGATATCGTGCTCTTCGGCGATGCGGTGCAACCATTGCCCGATCCATTTTGACTTGGCCGGCTCGCGTTGATCGAAGCGGTATGCCCACAGGTTGGTGTCTATAAAGGCGCGCAAGTCAGCAGCTTGTCAGCGTTGATGCAATTCGTCTCGCGACCACTTTTCAACGCTGCTCGAATGGGTTCGTCGGGCCAGTTCGTCAAGCGTCTTGAGGGCCTCGAGGCGACGACTCTTGGCATCGGCGTAGCGGGTCAAATAGTCGCGAACCAGTGCGTTGACCGAAGTGTGTTCACGCAGCGCGGCCTCGCGTGCCCGCTGCAGAATGTCATCGCTCAGATTCAAGGTCAAATTGGCCATTATTCGTCTCCCTCCAAGGCACAGGATAAGTGTAGCACAGCGTCAGTGGTTGTGGGTGTGTTCCCGAGCAGAAAGGCAACTTGGCGCCTCCGACGGAGTTGGCTTTCGGGTGCCCGGCTTTTCGGGGCGCGCGGCGTCGTAGCGGATTGCATTGCTCGGCTTGGTATATGATGCTTTGCCGCCGTTCGGCGATGTCGTGAGAAAAGCAAATGGACGCACCGAGAGACCATCACGGCCTGCCTACCTGGGCGCCGGGCTCGAAGGATGCCGTCGGCACCTCGCTCGGCTCTTCGCGGCTGTGGTTCACGCTTGCCGAGGCGATCGTCACCGAGGTGTATTACCCGCGCCTGGATATTCCGCAAATCAAGGACTTGGGCTTCATCGTCGCCGACGATCGCGGCTTTTGGGTGGAACTTCGCAAGCATGCCGATTACACCGTTGCGCTGGAGGATGATTTCATTCCCGCGGTGACAATCACGCATCGCCACGAGCGGTTTCGCCTGCGGCTGCGCGTTTGCCCCCACCAGTTTCGCGATGCCCTGCTCATCGATGTCGCGCTCGAAAGCGAGGACGAGACACTGCGTCCCTACGTGTTGCTCGCGCCGCGGCCCGGCGGCGACACGGAGCGCTGCATCGGCGAAGCGCTGCACGATCGCGGACGGCATGTGCTGTGGGCGGAGGCCGCGCCCTTCGGAGTCGCGCTCGCGGCACGCACTCCCGAAGGCCGGGACGCCTTCGCCAGGATTTCCGCCGGCTGTGTCGGGGCAAGCGACGGCTGGCAGGATTTCAACGCCAACGGGCGCATGACACGGGAATACGATCGCGCCGCCGGCGAGGTCGCGCTCATGGGCGAGTTGCCTCGTCGCACGACGCTCGCGCTGGGTTTCGGCGCGAGCAAGGAATCGGCCGCTACGCTGGCCGCAGCGGCTCTCGCGCAGGACTTCGAGGCAATCTGGCGCGCGCAAATCGAAGCCTGGACACGGTGGGCCGCGACGGTGAACGTTCCCGATCTTCCCGAGCCGCTCGGGGCGGCTTTCAAGCGCTCTGCCATGGTGTTGAAAACGCATGGCGACCGCAGCTTCCTCGGCGCGATGGTGGCCAGCCTTGCCGTGCCCTGGGGCGAGACAAGCACCAGCCGCGGCGGCTACCACCTGGTGTGGCCGCGCGATCTGGTCGAATCCGCCGGCGCGCTCGGCGCGAGCGGCGCCTGCAACGATGCCCGCGACGTGTTGCGTTACCTCCTCGCGACCCAGCAGGCGGACGGCCACTGGCACCAGAACCAGTGGCTCGGCGGGAAGCCTTTCTGGGACGGGATACAGCTCGACGAAACGGCCTTTCCGGTGCTGCTTGCCGGCATGCTCGCCGACGCCGACGAGCTTGCCGGCATCCCCGTCACCGGGATGGTGCGCCGCGCGCTCGCCTACCTCATCGCGCACGGCCCCGGCTCGGCGCAGGACCGCTGGGAGGAAGACGCCGGCATCAACTGCTTCACGCTCGCGATCATGATTGCGGCCCTGGTCGAGGGAGCGCAGTTTCTCGACGGCGCCGAGCGCGAGTTGGCCCTTCTGGTCGCCGACAACTGGAATGCGCGCATCGAGCATTGGAACTGGGTGGAGGATTCCTCGCTCACCGAGCGGCTCGGCGTGCCCGGCTATTACCTCAGGATCGTGCCGGTCGAAACGCTCTATCGCGAGGACGCGAAGGAGGAGGACCTCCTGATCAAGAACCGCAGCTACGACAACCTGCTCCCGGCCGAAGACCAGATCGCGACCGATTTTCTGCAGCTCGTCCGCTACGGGCTGCGCCGCGCGGACGACCCGAAAATCGTCGCGAGTGTGCGTGCGGTGGACAAGCTCCTGCGCACCGAAACGCCGAACGGTCCGGTCTGGCACCGCTACAACCACGACGGCTACGGCGAACACAAGGACGGGCGGCCTTTCGACGGCACCGGGCACGGCCGCGGCTGGCCGCTTTTGACCGGCGAGCGCGGGCACTACGCGCTGGCCGCGGGCGAAGACCCACTGCCCTATCTCGAGGCGATGGCGGCGATGGCCGGGGCCGGCGGCATGATCCCGGAACAGGTCTGGGACGCCGAGGCGATCCCCGAGCGGGGGCTCTATCCCGGGCGGCCGAGCGGCTCGGCGATGCCGCTCGTGTGGGCGCACGGCGAGTTCATCAAGCTCGCAGTGAGCCGGGAACGGGGCGAGCCCTGCGATCGGCCCGCACGTGTGTGGGAGCGCTATCACGGCGAGCGGCCTGCGGTGGACTGGCGCCTGTGGACGCTGCATTTCCGCCCGCGTCGGATCGCGCCCGGCGAAGGTCTCCGGCTGCTGCTTTCCGCGTCCGCGACCGTCCACTGGGGCGTAAACGGCTGGCAGAAGATTCGCGACACCGAAACCCGCGACATGGGTCTGGGCGTACACATGGCCACCTTGCCGACCCGCAGGTTGCCCGCGGGTTCAACCGTGGAGTTGACGTTCCGTTGGCGCGACGGCGCCAAGTGGCAGGGCGAGGACTACCGCGTCGAGATCGGTACCTGAGGAGGGGGAGCGGCGTAAATGTTAAAAGGCCGCACTCCCTGCACCCACCCTGTACGCACCACCTGTGGCGCAGTTGCAGGAGCGGGCCATGCCCGCGAGCAGGAGCGCCGGCATCCTGCCGGCTGACGCGAGCGATCCCGCTCCCACCGACTGCGTTCGCGGCGGGCTGCATGGTCATTCAGGCTCCCTGCTTGCGTCCCGGCACGGGGAGATGCCGGGCGAAAGTGGCGGCTTGCCGACTTTCTTGCAATTGATCGGCGGCTCATTTATATTCAGCCTGCCTTTCAGCGTTTTTTCGGGGAGTACATCTGTGGAACAAAGTACCAAAATGCTTGGCGGTATCGCCTATATCGTCATGATCGTGTTTTCCATTTTCGGCACATTTCTGCCATTTCTCGGGATCATCAATCTGATCGCCGCCATCTGTGTGCTTGTGGCCTTTATCCAGGCGGGCAATCAGGTCGGTCGTCCCGACGTCAAGAACAATATCATCATTGCCATCGTCCTCTACATTGTCGCGGCGATCCTGTTGATGTTCATTGTCGGCGCCGGACTGGCCGCCATGTTTGCGGCCGGCGACGCCGAAACCGCTTCGGAGGCCGCCTCCGGCCTGGCTGCTTTTGGAACCGGTGCCCTGATCGGCGGCATCATTGCCTGGATTCTGGCCATCATCGGTGCCTGGTTCTGGTACAAGGCTTCCAGCGCCTTGACCGAGGCGACGGGAGAGGGCCTGTTCAAGGTAGGCGGGTTGCTGCTGTTCATCGGCGCGATTTTGCTTGTCGTGTTCGGGATTGGCGGGATCGTCATGCTGGTCGGCGAGATCCTGCAGGCGATAGCCTTCTTCAAGGTGCCCGAAAAAGGGATGGTCAAGGCCGACAACGCCACGTGATCCGGCCGACAGCGCCCGCGTGCCGTCCTTTAAGGCACCCGGGAGCCGGGGTTTATCCGCCGGGGCGGTGGTTAGGGGGCTTGATGGGCGCACACCCCGTTGGTAAAGTTCCGCTACCACCCTCGCGCCGCTGCGTCGGCGCCGAGCAGCAGGTACGCCGGCTTTTGCCGCCCATTGTAGGTAATCAACCCCAGGCTTCCCAGGTAGGCGGCAAAGCAGGGTGACGAGAGGCCGTAATACTCCATTGCCAGTTCGACGAACTCGGGCGAAAAATCGTAGATCGCGAAGAACGAGATCAGCTTGATCTGGTCGGCGTGGGCATCCCAGGCCCTGAATACCTGATCGATGAACGCGGCCTGCAGGACTTCGGAGCCGCCGCACTCCGTGCTGGACGGATAACCGGCCTCCAGAACATAAATGATGCGGCCCGGATACAGGCTGGCAAGGGTGTCGAAATCCCCGCTCACCACGGTAGGCGGTTGCACCGTGAAATCAGCGTCGAGGGGATAGTAGGTAACCTCCACCACGTCGCTGTACTGGTTCAGCATCTGCATGTTGGACTGCGCATTGCCTACCAGGCCGGCAAACTCGGCCTTGACGCCCACCTTGAGCCCGGGCCGCAAGGTGCGGGCATGGGCGGATACTTGCTGGTAAAAATCCCGGTATTGCGGCCACTCTTCGGGATGGCTGTTCAAGTAATCATCCACCTCGTTGCCGATGGTCAAGGAGGTGAGCTGCACATCGGGTATTTGCGAGAACACCCAGTCAAGCAGGTTTTCGTAACGGCCGATCACCTCGGGATCGTTGAAAGGCAGTGAGGCCAGATCGTCGGGCATGCGCCGCTTTACCGTGTCTATGGGATTGATCTCCAGCGAGATCGTGGTATTGACGGCGGGGAAAAACGTTTCGGCGAAGGCAAGGACGTCGGAATCGTAGATGCCCGGGGCGGTCTCCAGTTCATCCCAGGGGAGCGCCAGGCTGGTGGATTGCATGCCGAGAGCCTGTCCCAGGGCAAAGGCATTGGCGTAGTTATCGTCCGACCCGGCGAAAACCGCCATGGAGAGAATCCGGTCGCCCTTCATGACTACGGGAGGGTTGTCCTGCGAGGTGTCGCCCGACGAGGAGCCGCCGCAGCCCGGCAGGCCGCACAAGCCGATCGTCAGCAGAAAGGCGGCACGCCAGCGCCGCCGTCGCCTGCAGGACAATTGCTCGTTCATGACGCAGCTTCCCGGCCATGCTGGAGGCATCGAGTATAGCGCCAAACGTGCGCTCCAGTGGATTTTGTCCGGGGCCCCGCGGCTGAGCAAACCTCCCGGGCCGCCGACCTTACTGTCGTTGGGTCCAGCGCGCGAGCAAGGCATCGAGCTTTTTCCCGTAGACGGCGAAGACGGCCTGCTGCCCTTCGGTGGGCGCGGCATCGGACATCTCGAGCTTGGTGGCGAGCGTGTCGAGCGCGCCGGCGACGGCCCGCAGCGAATACGGCCCCTGATCGCGCCAGGCTTCCAGCAACTTGATTCTCTCCTCCTCACCCTGATTGCGCAGTTTTGCAAGCCTCTCGCCGGAGGCGTCGTAGGCGTCGATGGCGCGCTCGAGCATCGCCGAGATTCTGTACTCGAGGGCGTGGTTTGCCGCCAGTGCCCGGGTGGAGATCTGCACACGCGGGTCGAGCCGGATGGTCAGCGGCTGTGTGTACTGGCGTCCGTCCACTTCAAGCGTCACGGTGTAATGGCCCGGTACCGCAAGTCCGCCCTGCGGGACGAGCGGCGTGTCGCCGGGCCACACGGCCGAGATCGAATAGTGGTAGGTGATCGCCGGTGGCCGCGGCCAGCGCAGGTTCCACACGAAACGGTGGGCGCCCGCGGCGGCCGAGAGCCGCGGCGTTGCGTCGCCGACCCAACTCTCCTCGAAGTAGCGGTTTGCTTTCAGGTTCCGCGGCGTTGCGGCGCTCGAAAACCGCCGCACGATCTTGCCCTGCGCATCGCGGACGGTGAGCGTGACCGGTTCCTTCGCGTCGTCCTTGAGCCAGTAGTCGAAGATCGCTCCGGCGGGTGGATTCGCGCCGCGCGGTTCGGAGGGCGGCGGCGGGGTGTCGCGGTTGGTGCTTGCGCGCAGGCGGATGGCGACGGCGGGTTTGAAAAGATGCGCGGGCTTGGCGGCGGTTTTCGCAGTCGCTTCACGCAGCGGTGTGATGTCGTCGAGGATCCAGAAGCCGCGGCCCATCGTTGCCGCGACGAGATCGCCGTCCTGA
>JAKDMP010000013.1 GCA_030452225.1 Gammaproteobacteria bacterium | reverse complement strand
ATGACCAAGTGCCCGTACACGCCGCCGCACGAGTTCAACATGGATTTTCCGCACCTGATGCTGCGCGCCAAGGCGGTACGCAACAAGAAGCGCGGCGCGAAACTGCGCGACCGGGTACTCACTTCCACCGACGCGGTCGGCAGCCTGGTGGGGATCCCCGTCGTGGCGCAGAGCGCCAACGCGGCCAACCGCCTGAAGTCCGCCCGCGCGCTGCTGGAAAAAACGGCGGGCATCCACCGCGAGGCGAAACTCCCCGCTTTCAGCCCGACAAGCGCCCATCGGCGCTTGTCAAAGCATCAGACGGTGGAAGTTGAGCCGCAATCGGCCGGCCGAACGCGCGGCAAGGTGGCGATTTTCGCGACCTGTTACGGCGAACACAACATGCCGGAGATCGTCGAAGACCTGGTGGCGGTGTTCGAGCACAACCGCATACCGACGCGGCTCGTTCCCGAGGAGCGTTGCTGCGGGATGCCGAAAATGGAACTCGGCGACCTGAAGGCGATCGACAAGCTCAAGAACCACAACATCCCGCGGCTCGCCCGGCTGGTTGACGAAGGTTGGGACTTCATCGCGCCGATCCCTTCCTGCGTGCTGATGTACAAGCAGGAGTTGCCCATGATGTATCCCGGGGACGAGGTTGTCGAAAAGGTCAAGGATGCCTTTTTCGATCCCTTCGAGTACTTGATGCTGCGCCACGCGGAGGGCCTGCTGAATACCGGGTTCAAGCGACCGCTCGGAAAGATTGTCTGCCACGCCTCCTGCCATCAGCGCGTGCAGAACATCGGCCCGAAAACGCGCGAGTTGCTGTCGCTGGTGCCGGGTACCGAAGTGGAGGTCATCGAGCGCTGTTCGGGCCATGACGGCACCTACGCGGTCAAGCGCGAGACTTACGACAACGCCATGAAAATCGGCCGTCCGGTGTTCCGCAAGATCATTGCCGCCGAACCGGCTTTTTATGGCAGCGATTGCCCGTTGGCCGGAGACCAGCTCGAGCACGGCGCCGGCGAGGAAACAGGGCATCCCGTGACGCATCCCATCGCCATGCTGAGAACGGCCTACGGAATTTGACTTCGTGATTCACCGCGATCGTGAAGCGCGCAGAGTTCGGGGTCTCGACATGCGGGGCACCGGTCATTGCCACGCAGTCTCTGCGCCTCCCGCGGTGAACGCGATGAACAAGGAGGCTGGATGAAAAAATTGACGCGCGAGGACTTGCTGAGTCTGGAGGACTATACCGAGCAGCGTGAGTCATTTCGCCGTGAGGTCATGGAGCATCGGCGCGAACGACGTGTCGGGGTGGGGCCGCACGTTAGCCTGCTTTTCGAGGATCGCAAGACCATCCTCTACCAGGCACAGGAGATGTTGCGGGCCGAGAAAATATTCGAAAAGGAGGGTATCGAAGCGGAGTTGGCCACGTACAACCCGTTGATTCCGGACGGAAAAAACCTCAAGGCAACGATGATGATCGAATACGAGGACGTGGCCGAACGGCGCGCCGCCCTCAAAAGGCTCGGGGGCGTGGAGCACAAGGTCTGGATCGCCTCCGCGGGCTCCGATCGCTGCCGTGCGATCGCCGATGAAGACCTGGAGCGCAGCACAGGGGAGAGGACTTCCGCCGTGCATTTCCTGCGTTTCGAGCCGGACCGGGCCCTGCGCGAGGCCTTCAGGAACGGCGGGGCAATTGCGTTGGGCGTGGATCATGCGAACTACCACGAAACGCTCGATCCCCTGCCGGCGGAGTTGGCACGACAATTGTCGCGAGACTTCGATCCGGAATCCTGATCGCCGGCAAGCGGGCCGGGGCCCGGCAAATCGAGTGCGATAAGATTACCCGGTTTATCGCACCGAAACCGACGATTTACTTTTCATGAGCAAGGATTACCAGGCGAGCGATTTGGAAGTACTCGCCGGGCTCGACCCGGTGCGCCGTCGCCCCGGCATGTATACGGATACCTCGCGGCCGAACCATCTTGCGATCGAAGTGGTGGACAACAGCGTGGACGAGGTGCTGGCCGGGCACGCAAAGCGCATCACGGTGACCGTGCATCGCGACGGCTCGCTCGAGGTGGAAGACGACGGGCGCGGCATGCCGGTGGACATTCATCCCGAGGAGGGTTTGCCCGGGGTCGAATTGATACTGACCCGGCTGCATGCCGGGGCCAAGTTCTCGGGGAAAAACTACCGCTATGCAGGCGGGCTCCACGGCGTGGGTGTCTCCGTCGTGAACGCACTGTCGAAAAACCTGGAGGTGTGGGTCAAGCGCGGCGGGCGCGAATACAACATGAGCTTCGGCTCGGGCGACAAGACGGGCGAACTGGAAGCCGTGGGCAAGGTCGGCAAACAGAACACCGGCACGCGCCTGCGATTCTGGCCGGATGCGAAGTATTTCGATACCGTGAAGTTCAACCTGGCGGCTCTGCGGCATTCCTTGCGGGCCAAGGCGGTGCTGTGTCCCGGCCTGGAGGTGCGCCTGCGCGTCGTGGGACAGGATGACGAGGAGCGCTGGCGCTTCGAGGGCGGGCTGGCCGATTACCTGGCCGAAGCCGAGGCGGGTGTCGCTATCGTGCCGGAGGCGCCCTTTACCGGCAATTTCGACGGTGAGCGCGAGTCGGTCGAATGGGCCCTGCTTTGGGTCGCCGAGGGCGCGCCGGGACTGACCGAAAGTTATGCCAACCTGATCCCCACCGTGCAGGGCGGCACGCATGTCAACGGCTTGCGTTCCGGTGTGACCGGCGCGCTGCGCGAATTCTGCGAATTTCGCAATCTCCTGCCGCGCGGGATCAAGCTCGCGCCGGAAGACATCTGCGATTCCCTGGCTTATGTCTTGTCCGTCAAGCTGATGGACCCGCAGTTTTCCGGGCAGACCAAGGAGAGGTTGGGCACGCGGGCGACGGCGGCCTTCGTCAACGGTGTGGTCAAGGATGCCCTGGCGTTGTGGCTCAACCAGCACAGCAAGGTCGGCGAGCGGATCGCCGAGTTGGCGATAGACTGCGCCCGGCATCGGCTCAAACTCGCCAAGAAGGTGGTGCGCAAAAAGCTCACCAGCGGGCCGGCGCTGCCGGGAAAACTGGCGGATTGCGCGAACGCCGATCCGCAGGCTGCCGAGCTTTTTCTGGTGGAAGGCGATTCCGCCGGCGGTTCCGCCAAGCAGGCGCGGGATCGCGACTTCCAGGCCATTTTGCCGCTGCGCGGCAAAATCCTCAATACCTGGGAGGTGGAATCGTCCCAGGTCCTGGCTTCGAAGGAAGTCCACGACATCAGCGTTGCGCTGGGCGTCGAGCCCGGATCGAGCGACCTCGACGGCCTTCGCTACCACAAGGTATGCATCCTCGCCGATGCCGACTCCGACGGCCTGCATATCGCGACCCTTTTGTGCGCCTTGTTCCTGCGCCACTTCCCGGCGCTTGTCGAGGGGGGGCACGTGTTCGTGTGCATGCCTCCGCTGTACCGGATCGATGTCGGCAAGCAGGTGTTTTACGCGCTGGACGACGACGAGCGCGAAGCGGCGCTGGATCGCATTGGCGCGGAGAAACTCAAGGGCAAAGTGAGCATCACGCGTTTCAAGGGACTCGGCGAGATGAGTCCCTTGCAGCTTCGCGAGACCACGATTGATCCGGATACGCGCCGTCTGGTGAAGCTTACCCTGGACGTGAAGGAACGCACCACGAAACTCATGGACATGCTGCTCGCCAAAAAACGCTCGGGAGATCGCCGGCTGTGGCTGGAAAAGAAAGGAAATCTGGCCGAGGTATGAGCGGCCGCCTGTCGAAGAACGAGGGAATGAATGAGCACTAACGAAGGGCTGCTTGACGGCACCGAGAGCCGGCCGCTGGCGGAGTTCACGGAAAAGGCGTATCTCGATTACGCCATGTCGGTGATTCTGGATCGTGCCTTGCCGCACATCGGCGACGGGCTCAAACCGGTGCAGCGCCGGATCGTTTACGCCATGTCCGAGTTGGGGCTGGCGGCGGCATCGAAGCCGAAGAAATCGGCGCGTACGGTCGGCGACGTGCTTGGCAAATACCACCCCCACGGCGATCACGCCTGCTATGAAGCCATGGTGCTGATGGCGCAGCCGTTCTCCTACCGGTATCCGCTGATTGCGGGGCAGGGCAATTGGGGCAGCGCGGACGATCCCAAGTCTTTTGCCGCCATGCGCTACACCGAGGCGAAGTTGTCAAATTATGCCGAGGTGTTGCTCTTCGAACTGGGGCAGGGTACGGTGGACTGGCTGCCGAATTTCGACGGCACGCTCGAGGAGCCGACGCTGCTGCCGGCGCGGGTGCCGAACGTACTTCTGAACGGCGCTTCGGGAATCGCCGTAGGCATGGCAACGGACATACCGCCGCACAATTTGCGCGAAGTCGTGGCCGCCTGCATGCATTTGCTCGAACATCCGAAGGCGACTACGGCGGAACTCTGTGAGCATCTTCCTGCGCCCGATTATCCCACCGGGGCCTCGATTGTCACGCCCCGCGAGGAGTTGCTTGCCATGTACGAGAACGGGCATGGCAGCGTGCGTCTGCGCGCCCGCTGGACGCGCGAGAAGGACGGCGACATCGTCGTGACTGCGCTGCCCTATCAGTCATCGGGAGACAGGATACTGGCGCAGATCGCAGCGCAAATGAGCGGCAAAAAAATGCCCATGATCGAAGACCTGCGCGACGAATCGGATCACGAGAACCCGACCCGGCTGGTTATCGTGCCGCGTTCCAACCGCGTGAAGAGCGAAGAGGTCATGCCGCATTTGTTTGCCACGACGGACCTGGAGAGGAGCTACCGCGTCAATCTCAACACGATCGGCCTGGACGGTCGGCCGCGGGTCAAGAGCCTCAAAGGCATTCTCGCGGAGTGGCTCGAATTCCGGCGAATGACGATCGTCAGACGCTTGGAGCACCGCCTGGACAAGGTGGAGAAGCGCCTCCATATCCTGGACGGATTGCTGGTTGCCTTTCTGAACATTGACGAAGTCATCGCAATCATACGCAAGCACGATCGCCCCAAGCCGCAGTTGATGAAGCGCTTCAAGCTGAGCGATGCCCAGGCTGAAGCAATCCTGGAACTCAAGTTGCGCCAGCTCGCGAGGCTCGAGGAAACGAAGCTTCGCGCAGAGCAGGAGGAACTGGAAAAGGAACGGGACGGAATACGCAAGACCCTTTCCTCCAGAACGCGGCTCAAAACCCTGATGCGCAAGGAACTGGCCGCGGATGCCGAAAACCACGGTGACGAGCGGCGCTCGCAGCTGGTACCCAACGCGCCGGCCGCCGCAGTACTCGACGAAACGCGCTTGTTGCCCTCGGACCCGTTGACGGCAGTGCTGTCGCAAGGTGGCTGGATCCGTGCGGCGAAAGGCCATGACCTGTCCCCGGACAGCCTTTCCTTTCGTACGGGGGACGGTTTGCTGCAGGCGATTCGAACGCGTACCAATCATACCGTGGCATTGCTTGACTCGACGGGCCGGATCTACAATGTTGCCGCGCACGGCCTGCCTTCCGCCCGGGGCTACGGCGAGCCGGTTAGCGGCAGGACCTCTCCGCCGGCGGGCAGTCGCTTCGTTTCTCTCGTGGATGTGGAAAGCGCGCAAAGCTTTGTCTTGCTTGCGACCAGCGGCCACGGTTTTGTCACCAATGCGGCTGCGCTTTCGACGCGCCAGCGCGGCGGCAAGCAGCTGTTGACAACCGCGAATGATACTCGGGCTCTGATTCTTTTCGGGGTTCCCGACGAGCTGGGCGTGCGGATCGCCTTGGCTACGTCGGAAGGCTATCTGTTGCTTCTCGCCATGGAGGCGGTCCCTCGGCTTGCGCGCGGGAAAGGCGTGCGACTGGTGGGCATTCCGCCCAAGGCCAGGCAGGCCGGGGAGGTATTGACTGCCGCCGCCATACTGCGGGCGGGTGACGGCTTGCGCGTCGAATCGGGTCAGCGGCACAAGAAGCTGAGTGCCGGGGAACTGGACGAATATGCCCGCGAACGGGGCCAGCGGGGGCTCAAACTGCCGCGCGGATTCCGGAACGTATCGGGGCTTGTCGTGAACGAAGGTTGACGGCGTCCGGGGCTCGGTGGACAGCAAAGTTGGCGGGAGTTGTCTGCCGGGTCAGGAATCGCCGCCCGAATCGTCCGTCAGGAACAGTTCCGGCTCACCGATTATCGGGCCTTCCACCATGCTGATGCCAAGGTTGTAAAGACAGGCCATGGTGCCCGAATTGCTGACATCGGTTGCAATCACGTCGACACCGCGTTCCTTGTTCAGTTCAACCGTATGCTTGAAGAGTTCGGAGGTCTCCACGTTGCCTTCGAGTTCCGCGGTGAATTCGGCGGAGAGGCGCAGGCTTTTGATTGGCAACAGCGTTACGAGCTTGTCGGTAGCGGCGGCGGCGGAATAACCACGCAGGCCCAAGGAGAAGCCCAACGCCTGGATGCGCTCGGAAAACTCCTGTACCTCGCGAACCCTGCTGATGATGTCGTCAATTTGGAGTTCGAGCACCAGGCGTTCTGCCTGGGAGGCCGTCGGGGTGCTGCCGACCAACTTTTGAAGGAACGGTTGCAATTTTGTGTCGACAGCGGTCTCGTGGTGAATCGGCGCGATGATGCGGGCGTTGCCGTTCTTTTTCAACGATGAGAGCAAGGCTCGCATCGCATGCCCGACAAAGCGGTGCTCGAGCACTTGCAGCAGTCCCAGGCGCAAGGCCGGGGGCTGGAAGGTGGCGGCTTCAATCCTCTGGCCGTCCCGATCGAGCAGACAGGGTTCTGCCACCTGGGCCAGAGCGCCGCTTCCCAGGTCCTCAACCGGTTGCAACGTGACGGTATATCTGTGTTCGGTCAGCGCTTCACGTATCAGGGTGCCCCAGCTGTCATCATCGACCTCTACCGAGTCCGCGGAAGCGGCATTGCCTGCGTAAGGGGTCACCGTCCCTGCTTCTCCAATCGCCGCCTCTTCCGCCTGATGGATCAGCACGTCGAGTTTCCGGATGCGGTTGACAGGGGTGTAGCCGGCGACGAAGCCCACTTGTCCCGAGTGTTCGCCGCCTTCGAATACTTTTTCCCCGAGCGAATTGACGGTACTCTGTATCCAGCGTTCCAGGCTGTCCGTATCCGGGCGGGTCGCAAGAATCACCAAGTTCAAATCGGCGGTGCGGGTCGCAAGGTCGTTCCCGTCCAGTACGCCGGCCAGGGATTCTCCGAGCCTGGCGCCCAGTTCCGCTGCTCCAATCGAACCGAAAGAAGTATGGGCTGCCTGCCAATTTTCGGGTCGGATACAAACCACGGCACGTACCCCGTCGGCCTGCACGCTGTCGAGCAATTGCGAGGCCAAAGGCGAGAAATCCCTGGGTTGGGTCAGGAAAAAATCGGGACGATCCAGTTGCAGTGAGTCAAGCCGTTCCAGAAGAGCCTTGTTCTCATCTTCGAGAGCGCTGATCTGTTCGGCAATTTTGCCTCCCGGATTATTGGCTATGACAATCCGTGCGCAGCTTTCACCCTCGTCTTCGAACCGTTCCAGTCTGACCGGAGATTTTTGCATGCTGCCGTCGGCCTTCAAGAGTTCGAGCATATCCATCTGCTGGGGTTCGCCGCGCTTGAACAGGTTTTTCAAAGCCTTTTTGAAGGGCTTCTGACTTGGGGAACCGACGAGATCCATCACGGGAAGCCCGACAAGCGCCTGCGGATCGGGGTAGCCGAAGTACTCGGCGCTGGCGCCATTGGCCTCGATCAGGATGCCTTCGTTCACGGTCAGGATGGCATCCTGGGATTGGATGAAATTCTGCTTGAGAAGCATGTGGTTGCGTTCCTGGTCGCGTTCGAGCAGCCGGATTCGGGTCGCGTCGTGAATATAGCGTCTTTCACGCCGCACCGCTGCAGAAAGGAGGACATCCTGATCGATCAGCAGCCAATCGGCAGCCCCTGCCGACAATGCTCGTTGCGCCGCCTGGGAATCATACTCATGGGCAACGACAATCAGCGGCGCAAGCTGACGTTGTGCGTATGCCATCACTTCGTCGAGCGAAGGGTGTTCGGTATCTTCGAAAAGGAAGACGAGTTCCGGGCTGAGATCGCCGTCATCCTCGGTATCCATGCGCCATAACGGTTTGACCGCGAGGCCTTGTGCGCGCAATTGTCCGTTCAGGATCTCCGCCTTGTTGGCACTGTTGGCGAACACATGAATGGGGATGATGTCCAGACTATCGTTCAAAGTTGCCCTCCTGGGCCGAAAATGCGCCACGCTTTGTATTGTTTGACATCGGTATGCGCCGATTCAGGCCATGATGAGCTTGGAGGCCGCACCCGGAACTTCACGCGCAAGCCGTGGTACGAGGTAGCCGGGTAATCGGGCCCGCAGCAATTTCATCAAGTGTATACCATGTTGCGTCGATATATCAAAATGCGAAGTTCCTGCAACCCTGTCCGGTAAATGCAGATAGTACGGCAAAATGCCGGCTTCATCCAATGCTTCGCTGAGCGCTGCAAGGACTTCGACGTCGTCGTTGACGCCCCTGAGCAGAACCGACTGGTTGAGCAGGAAGTGCAACTGCGGGCGCAATCTCTGGCAGGCAGCCCGCAGTTCGGGCCCTATTTCGTTGGCGTGGTTGATGTGCAGGACCAGCGTGATGCGCAGCGGACAGCGCGCCAGCCAGGAGAGCAGGGCCGCATCCACGCGTTCCGGGAGAACTACCGGGAGGCGCGTGTGCATGCGCAGCCGGCGAACGTGGGGAATGTCGGCCAACCGGTCGGCCAGATTGCCCAGTACGCCGTCGTCGAGCATCAGCGGATCGCCGCCGGAGAGGATGACCTCGCGTATCGATTCGTCTTCGCCGATGGCCGCCAGGGCTTCGGTCCAGTCTGCGCGGCGCGGATTGGCCGTGGAATAGGGGTAATGGCGGCGAAAGCAGTAACGGCAATGCACGGCGCAGGCGCCACTGGTTACGAGCAGGGCGCGCCCCCGGTATTTGACCAGCAGGCCGCGGGCGCGCATCGCGCCGGCCTCGCCCAGCGCATCCTCGCGGTACCCGGCGGGCTGCGGCGCAAGTTCAGCCGCGATCGGCAACACCTGTCGAAGCACCGGGTCGCAGGGGTCGCCCTTGCGCATGCGTGCGAGAAAATGGCGTGGGACGAGCAACCTGAAATCCGCCGCAGCCGCCCGCATGCCGGGAAGATCCTCGGCATCGAGATCGAGCAGTCGGGCGAGTTCCGCCGGATCGCGCACGGCCTGCGCAAGTTCGCGCTTCCAGCGGGGAGGCTCACGTATCGGGCGGCCAGCATTTATCATGGTACGGTTTTCCATGACGCTATTTTAATATGGCCAGCTACAGCACCAACGAATTCAAATCCGGCCTCAAGATCATGCTCGACGGCGATCCCTATGCAATCGTCGAGAACGAGTTCGTGAAACCCGGCAAGGGCCAGGCCTTCAACCGCGTCAAGGTACGCAACCTGAAGACGGGACGCGTGATCGATCGCACATTCAAATCCGCGGACTCGGTCGAAGGCGCGGACGTGCATGAGACCGACATGCAGTACCTGTACAACGACGGCGCATTCTGGCACTTCATGCGGCAGGATACCTTCGAGCAATTCCAGGCCGACGCCGCGGCGATGGGTGAAGCGGCGAAGTGGCTCAAGGGCGAGGAGATCTGCCGGGTCACACTGTACAACGGCAGTCCGCTGGACGTGGAGCCTCCGAATACGGTGGAGCTGACGATTACCGAGACCGACCCGGGTGTCCGCGGCGATACTTCGGGCGGGGGCGTAAAGCCGGCGACGCTGGAGACCGGAGCCGTGGTACGTGTGCCGCTGTTCGTGAACGAAGGCGAAACGGTGAAGGTCAACACGAAGACGGCGGAGTATCTCTCCCGGGCGTGAACGGCGCACGGGACTGGATGCCGGCCATCGGGCGCGACAAGCTGGCGGCACGCGCGAATTTGCTTGCCCGTTTGCGCGCGCATTTCGATGCCCGGGGCCTGCTCGAAGTCCAAACCCCGCTCCTCTCGCGCGCGGGCTCGCCCGAACTTCATATTGACAGTCTCGCCGTGCCGAATGCCTTTCCGGACGGCGCGCGCGGCTGGCTGATTCCTTCGCCCGAGTTTCACCTCAAGCGCCTGCTGGCCGCCGGTTGCGGCGAGGTGTACAGCGTTGCGCGCGTGTTTCGCGCCGGGGAAACCGGTCGCCGTCACAATCCGGAGTTCACGCTGGTCGAATGGTACCGGATCGGATTCGACCTCGATGCCTTGATGCGGGACATTGAGGCGCTGCTGTCGTCGCTGCTTCCGGCCGGTTTGCTCGCCCGGCCCGCGGAGCGAGTCACCTATCGCGATGCCTTCCTCCGCCACGCCCGGTTGGATCCCTTCAGCGCCTCGATCGAGGCGTTGCGCGAAGCTGCCGGCGCGTGCAACGAGGAAGAGGATGACCGCGATACCTTGCTGGATCGGATCGGCGCGTTGGTCGTTTATCCGCGCCTCGGTGACGGCAGATTGAGCATGATCCACGGCTTTCCCGCGAGTCAGGCGTCGCTGGCGCGTATCCGACCGGGCGATCCACCGCTCGCGGATCGGGTGGAGGCCATCTTTTCGGGGGTCGAATTGGTCAACGGTTTTGTCGAGCTGGCCGATGCCGGCGAACAGCGCCGGCGCTTTGAAGCCGACCTGGCACGGCGGGTCGGGCTGGGCCGCGAAGCCGCCGCATTGGACGAACGCTTCCTGGCGGCCCTTCAATCCGGGCTGCCCGATTGCGCGGGGGCCGCGCTCGGTTTTGACCGCCTCGCCATGCTCGCCCTGGGCGCCGCGAGTATCGCCGACGTCATGGCTTTCCCGCAGGATCGAGCCTGACCCGATATCATCGGGAACGCGGGCTTCCATTCGGCTCTTGCCGGCAAGATGCCGGCACTCCTTGCGCTTACTCCTCGTTCGCGGGCGCGTGCCGGCCGGCGACAAAGGTATAGACCATCGGCACCACGAACAGGGTGAACATCGTGCCGATGCCCATGCCGGTGGCAATTACCAGGCCGATCGAGAAGCGGGCGGAGGCGCCGGCACCGCTGGCAATGAGCAGCGGCAGCACGCCCACCACCATGGCCGCCGTGGTCATCAGGATCGGGCGCAGGCGGATCGCGGCCGCCTTTTCCACGGCCTCGCGCTTGGAAAGCCCTTCGTCGCGCTGGATTTCGTTGGCGAAGCGCACGATCAGGATGCCGTGTTTGGTGATCAGTCCGATCAGGGTCACGAGCCCTACCTGGGTGTAGATGTTGATGCTTGCAACGCCGACGAAAAGGAACAGCAGGGCGCCGAAGATCGCCATCGGCACGCTGACCAGGATGATCAGGGGGTCGCGGAAGCTTTCGAACAGCGCGGAGAGGATGAGATAGATCACGATCAGCGCGAAAAAGAAAACCAGGATCAAGGCGCTGCCTTCCTGGATGTACTGGCGCGATTCGCCCTCGTAATTGATGAAGTAGCCCTTGGGCGTGACTTTTTCGGCTTGCGCCTGCAGATAGGCCAACGCATCGCCGAGCGAGACGCCCGGGCGCAGTGCGCCGCTGATGGTAGTCGAGTTGAGCTGGTTGAATTGGGTGAGGCTCTGGGGCACGGCCGTCTGTTCGATGTCGATGACCGCGCCGAGCGGGACCATATCGCCGTTTTGGGCCTGGACGTAGTAATGGGTCAGATCCTGCTTGTCGAAGCGGTACTTGCGGATGACCTGCGGGATTACCTTGTAGGCGCGGCCCTCGGCACTGAAGCGGTTGACATAGCCGCCCCCGAGGAGCGTTCCCATGGCCCGGCCGATGTCCGCCATGCTGAGTCCCATGCTCAGGGCCTTGTCGCGGTCCACGGTGATCTCGAGTTGCGGCTGGTCGAACTTGAGGCTCTGGTCCACGAAGAAGAACAGGCCACTGGTCTGCGCATTGCGCACGATCTGTTCGGTGACGTCATGGAGTTCCGTATAGTCCGCCGTGGTGCTGAGGACGAATTGCACGGGAGTGCCGCCGCCGCCAATCGGCAGTGACGGCGGCAGGACCACGTAGATCTGCAGGCCGGCGATGCTGTGTGTGGTCACGGAAAGCTGGTTCTTGATTTGCGCCGCCGACTTGTCCCGCTCGCCCCAGGGCTTCAGGATCAACCCGCCCAGCGTATTGCTCCCGCCCATGCCAGTGATGAGAAAGACGTTTTCGCGCTGCGGGATGGCCATGAGTTGCTTTTGCAGTTGCTCGGCGTAGAGCTTCTGGAAGTCGAGGGTCGCGGTCGGCGGTGCGTTGCCGAAGGCGATGACGAAGCCTTGGTCCTCGGGGGGCGCCAGCTCTTTCTGCGACATGGAATAGAGGAAAAACAGGGAGACGAGGACGGTGAGCCCGACGACAATCGTGGCGGGACGATAATTGAGCGAATTGTGAAGCAGGTGCTGGTAGCCGTTCTTGAAGCGCTCGAAGAATTTGTCGAGCCATACGGCGAAGCGACCGGCCTCCTGGGGGGGGCGCAGAACCTTCGAGCACATCATCGGCGAGAGCGTAAGCGCGAGAAACCCGGAGATCAGCACGGTGACCGCGAGGGTGAACGCGAACTCCTTGAACAGCGCGCCCGTGAGGCCGCCCTGGAAGCCGATCGGGGCATATACCGCCGCGAGCGTGATGGACATGGCGATGATCGGCGAGCCGATTTCGCGCGCGCCTTGCAATGCCGCCTTGAAACGCGACATGCCTTGTTCCATGTGACGGTAGATGTTTTCCACCACGATGATGGCGTCGTCCACCACCAGGCCGATGGCGAGCACCATGGCGAGCAGCGTGAGAAGGTTCAGCGAGTAGCCGAGCAGCACCATGACGAACACCGCGCCAACAAGTGAGAGCGGCATGGTGACGGCCGGAATCAACGCGGTGCGGATGGCGCCGAGAAACAGGAAGATCACGATGATGACAATGACACCCGCTTCGAGGAGCGTCGTGATCACTTCATTGATGGCACTGTGAATGAATTCGCTGCCGTCATACGCGATTGTCGCATTCATGCCAGTCGGCAGCTCGTCCTGGACCTCGGGAAAGACCTTCTTGATGCCATCGGCTACGTCCAGCGGATTCGCGCTCGGGGTAGGCTGGACCGCGATGGCGACGGCTTCCTTGCCGCCGAAGAAAAACTGTACGTCGTAGCTTTCGGCACCAAGGTCCACATGGCCGAGATCGCGGATGCGGATCAAATTGGTGCCGTTGTCGTCGCTCGCCACCACCAGGTTTTCGAATTCTTCGGCGGTATGCAGGTCGGTGCGTGCGTTGACGTTGATGGAAACATAAGGGCCCTTGGTGCTGCCCACCGCGGCGATGAAGTTGTTGGCCTGAATCGCGGCGGCTACCTGTTCCGGCGTGATGTGATGGGCGGCGAGTTTGTCGGGATCGAGCCAAATGCGCATGGCGAACGAACTGCCGAGAATTCTCGCCTGTGCGACGCCCTGCACCGTCTGCAGTTTGGGCACGACCACGCGCGCAAGGTAGTCGGCGATCTGTGCACCGTCCATCTGCTCGCTGTAGAAGGCGAGATACATGAGCGCGGTAAAGCCGCCTGTGGACTTGGTAATGACCGGCGATTCGCTCTGTGGCGGAAGCTGGTTGCGCACCTGATTTACGGCGGCGGTGATATCGGTCAGCGCCTTGGTGGGGTCGTAGTTCAGGACGATGTTCGCGGTGATCGTGCTGGAGCCCTGGCCCGAGGAGGAAGTCATGTATTCGATGCCTTGCGAGGCGGCGATGGCCTGCGCGAGCGGCTGGGTGATGAAGCCCTGCATGAGCTCGGCGCTCGCGCCCGGATAGGCCGTGGAAACGGATATGACGGTTTGCTCCACCTTGGGGAACTGGCGAATCTGGATCTGTTCGATCGATCGCAAGCCGAGCAGCAGAACGAAAAGCGAAAGTACGACCGCCAGTACAGGCCGCTTGATAAAGATGTCGGTGAACTTCATGGCGTAAGCGGTCGTTCCTTGGTGAGTTCGATCGAGTTGTTGATGACCACGCGCGAGCCCTGGTGCAGCTTGATCTGTCCCGCCGTGACCACCATGGTGCCGGGATCGATACCGCTCACCGCAACCAACTTGTCGCGCCGCGTGCCGGCTTTGACAAACACCTGTTTCGCGACGTACACCTTTTGCTCGCCGCCGCCGCTGGCAGGCGCCTTCGCAGTCGCTGCAGGTGCGGCCTGCTTGCCGGCGTTACCCGGGGTCCCGTTCGCGGGCGTGAGTACGTAGACCGTGTCCCCGTACAGGCTGTAGCTGATTGCAGTCGTCGGAATGACGACCTGCTTTTGCGCCTCTTTGGCGAGCACCCTGACATTGACGAACATGCCCGGATGCAGCAGTTCCTGTTGATTGGAAATCGTTGCCTGGACCTCGATCGTGCG
Source organism: Gammaproteobacteria bacterium (assembly GCA_030452225.1). Classification (GTDB taxonomy): domain Bacteria; phylum Pseudomonadota; class Gammaproteobacteria; order JAKDMP01; family JAKDMP01; genus JAKDMP01. The sequence goes on along the minus strand of JAKDMP010000013.1, from coordinate 10,696 downwards.
CGACTGATGGTTGAGCGATGGGTTGATCGCCGTCACCTCGCCCTGGAATTGCTTGCCCGGGTAGGCGTCGAGGGTGAGCACGACCTCCTGGCCTGGATGCAGTTCAGGCACGGCCCCCTGAGGCAGGGTGAAGGTGACGAACAGCGGGCGCAATTGCACCAGGTTGACGATGGCCGTGCCGGGCGAGAGATACTGGCCCAGGTTGACTTCGCGGATGCCGAGCACACCGGCAAACGGTGCGTTGATGGATTTTTTGTCGATGGTTGCCGTGATGGCGGCTACCTGCGCCACCGCGCCCTTGTAGCTTGCCCGCGCCGTATCCAGCTCCTGGTCGGAAGTCAGGTTTTTCTTGTGCATGGCAAGCGCACGCTGGTACTTGCCGTGCGCAAGATTCCGTTGGGCCTGGAATTGCGCGAGCTGTGCCTTCTCTTCGCTCGCGTCGAGCTGCACGAGGAGCGCCCCCTTCTCGACGTGTTCGCCCGACTGGAACGCGATCTTGACGACCTTTCCGGCGATGGCGCTGGAGACATGCACGCCGTTGACCGCTTCCATGGTGCCGATGGCTTCGATGTACGGGCGCCACTGCACCTGCTTTGCCGCGCTGGCGGCGACCGTTGTCGGCGGTGGCCGGTAATTCGCAAAAGCGTCAATCATCCCCATGATGGAGCAGGCCTTGATACCGGCGAAGATCGCCAGGACGATGAGGATTCCGATGAAGGCAATGGCAATGCGTTTTTTCATGCCTGGTCTCCGTCAGGGAAGAAGGGCGAAGCCGGATCTGCGCAACGGCCGTCCAGGCCGTCGCGGGCAGGGGGGGGAATTGTAATGAAAACGGGACGGCCTGGCCAGTCTGCATTGCGCTGCCGCACGAGGCGAATGCCGGGCGGCGGGCGTGTTGGAATTTCCCTCATGTAGTGACCTTCTGCGGCTACGGTTTGCTGTTATATGTCACTATAACACAAGACCCGGAAACGGACAAGCTGCAGGTCGATCCAATCAGGACTCGCCGGTTGCGAGCGTCCGCTCCAGCATACGGTAGTGTGCGCGCGTGAAGCCGCGCGCCAGGTACGTGCTTTCCGCAGGGTTGTTGTCTTCATCGACGTACAACCGCAGCAGCGCGGCGCCTTCCTGGATCGCTTGTTCGCGGACATGCTCGAGCAGCGCGGAGAATACGCCGAGCCGCCGGGTATCGCGGCTGACGTACACACTTTGTATCCACCAGATCCAGGCGTTGCGCCAATCGCTCCATTCGCGCGTGACCATGATCTGACCGGCGGCTTTCCGGCGGATCTCGGCCAGGTAGTAACGGCCCACGGCGGGATCGCGCAATGCGGCTTCGACACCGGCGCGTACACGATCGGCGTCGAGCTCGAGATTTTCACTCTCCAGGGCGCACAGGCTGCTGAATTCGGTCACGATTTCGGCATCCTGCAACGTCGCTATCCGGCAGTCGATGTGTGCGTTCATAGTCATCGGTGGAGTATAACGAACCGGTATGCTCGATACCCGAGCTGTGCAATGATAAAATAGCCGATTCACGCCAGCCGTGAAGTGGGGCGGTAGCTCAGCCGGGAGAGCGTCGCGTTCGCAATGCGAAGGTCGGGAGTTCGATCCTCCTCCGCTCCACCATATACCCTTCCAAGCCATTCCGAGAAAGTCCACGAAGCCCGCTAAACGCGGGCTTTTTCATAGGCTTATTGTCCGCAGCAGTCCTATGAGTTCCATTGACAGCCGGGGGCAACTGGTGGCAATATAGGGGGCAACTGGCTTTTTGCTGGTGGCAACAACATTTTGAGGATCGAACTCATGCCCCTGACCGACACCGCTATACGCAACGCCCAGCCGAGCGCGAAACCCCGCAAGCTATCCGATGCTCGCGGCCTGTATCTGCTGCTGAACCCGAACGGTAGCCGCTGGTGGCGGTTTCGTTACCGCTGGCAGGGAAAACAGAAGCAGCTTTCCCTAGGCGTCTATCCCGATGTAGGGCTTGCAGAAGCCCGCAAGCGCCGCGACGAACTGCGGCGGCAAGTGGCCGAAGGGATTGACCCCGGCGAACAGAGAAAGGCCGCGAAGGCGAGGAAGGCGGGCGCGGGCAGTTTCGAGGCCGTGGCCCGTGAGTGGTTCGAGAAGCACAAGCCGACGTGGGCGGCGAGTCATTCCGAGAAGATTATCCGTCGCCTTGAGCGGGACGTTTTCCCGTGGTTGGGGAGCCGTCCCGTGGGCGAGATTACCGCGCCTGAACTCTTGCAGGTACTCCGCCGCATAGAAGGCCATGGAGCCGTGGAGACGGCACACAGGGCGTTACAGAACGCCGGGGCGGTATTCCGTTACGCCGTGGCGACGGGGAAGGCTGAGCGCGATCCTTCGGGCGATCTACGCGGGGCGCTTGCGCCGTGGAAGCCCGATCATTACGCCGCCGTGACCGAACCCGCCGAGGCCGCCGAACTGTTGCGCACCATTGACGCCTACACCGGTTCCATTGTGACGCTTACCGCCTTGCAGCTTGCGCCGCTGGTGTTTACCCGTCCCGGCGAACTGCGACATGCCGAATGGGCCGAGATTGATCTTCCCGCCGCCGAGTGGCGAATCCCGGCGGAAAAAACGAAGGTCAAGGAAGCCCTGATCGTGCCGCTGGCAACGCAAGCCGTGGCGCTACTTCGAGCCTTGCAGCCTGTGACCGGCTCCGGGCGCTACGTCTTCCCCGGCGTTCGCACCGCCGCCCGCCCGATGAGTGAAAACACCCTTAACGCCGCCCTTGGCTACATGGGCTATGGCAAGGAGCGGATGCGCGCGCACGGCTTCCGGGCAATGGCTAGAACAATGCTCGACGAACAGCTAGGCTTTCCCGCGTACCTGATCGAGCACCAACTGGGCCACCGTGTACGCGATCCTTTGGGGCGCGCCTACAATCGCACCAAGCACCTGAAAGAGCGCCGCGCCATGATGCAGGCATGGGCGGACTATCTGGACAGCCTCAAGCAGGGCGGGAACGTGGTGGCGCTTCATGGACGTACCGCTTGACCGGGTGTAGCGAATAGGTTACAATAATGGAAGTACGCAATTACCTGACACCGGACGGCCGCGCGCCGTTTCGCGAGTGGTTCGCGAGAGTGCGAGACCGACGGGCGCGGGCGAGAATCGAGCAACGCCTGACCCGACTTGAGGCGGGTTTGTTCGGTGACTGCGAGCCTGTCGGCGCGGGCGTGTTCGAGCTACGCATTGACTACGGGCCGGGCTATCGCATCTACTTCGCCCGGCATGGTAAGACGATCATTCTGCTGCTGACCGGCGGCGACAAGAGGAAACAGGATCATGACATCGAACGCGCGAAAGACTACTGGCAAGAGTTCAAAGATCGCGAAGGCTAAAAGTCCCGCATCGGAACCTTTTCGTGTCTCCGAATACCTGCGCGACGAAACCGACATAGCCTATTACCTTGAAGAACTGCTGGCCGACGGCGACCCGCGGGTTATCACTATCGGCTTGCGTCATGTTGCCGACGCCGTGGGCGGCATGAGCGAACTTGCCCGGCGCACAGGGCTTGCCCGCGAGTCGCTTTATCGAACGCTCGCCGCCGACGGCAATCCGCGCTTGTCCACTCTCACGGCAATACTCAAGGCGCTTCACCTGCGCCTTGCTGTCGCGCCCGAAGGCGAACGCCTGAGCGCATGAGTTCCCGCCGCGTCTAGGGTAGCGCCCGAAAAGCCGGAACTTCCTACCGGCCTGACGCGGCACCTTTTCAGGAAGCACGGAGGAAGCGTGCAATGGAAGTCACAGATAGCGGGAAATCAATCGAGACCTTGCAGGCACGGCTTGAGAAGGCCCAGAAAGCCGGCACCAACGCGAGAGCTAAAGCGAAAAGAAAAGGCGTATGGAAAGAAAAGTTTGAAGGCGAATTGAAATACGTCCAATATCTTGACACAAGGCTTGACTGGGAGAAAATCGAAGCGGCTGCCGGTATTACTTTTGACAGGTCAAATAGGGTAGCGATAACTTCCGAAGCGAAAGATTACGTTTTCAGAAAAACCTACTCGCCGAACGGACAGCGTTCGCCGGAAGAAAAACGAAGGCGTAAGAAAATCGCTAAACTCTTGAGAGAGCTTGACGCTGAAATAAACCGGGGAGGGTTGGCGCGAGTAGCAACATCAGGAATAGATCGAGCCTTGCGCATCTATTTTGAACGCAAGCACTCGGAGCGAAGAGAAGAAGGCGCGATGATGACGCTGTGCCGGCTTATCAAGCAGTCAGGATCAGAGCACTTACTTGAATACGAATGCTACGCAGACTGCTTACGGGAGAAATTCGAGACAGTCAAAAAATACAAGAATGTTGATAACGAGAGAACCGGCGCCTTGAATATGTGCAGTGATGTAGGGTGGTTACAAATGCGCGCCGACTTTCTTGACACGCTTGCTGAACTCCCGGCGATTGTCGAAGCTGATGACGCGCAAAAAGGAAGACCAAAGAAAATACATTTTCAGGGGTTTGTGCTTTTCCTGCGGGAAGTATGGCGGGGTGCAGGCGGACAGGGCCGAGGTTGCTATTTTGACAAAGGCTCCAAAGACCGGCCCGGCGAATATAGAGGGGCGTTGCTGGCTTTCGCGCAAGAGCTATTCCGCCAAATCGGCCTTGACCCTGAAACGGGCGTTGAACCGCCGACAGGGCGACAAGTGGATCATGTTCTTTCCGATGAAGAGAAGAACTGTCGAACATGGTATTCGATGGTGCATGAACAGGCAAAAATTGACGGGAAAATAAACATTTCTTGAACGGTTTCGAGATCGTCCCAGCATCTCCATAATTAACCCTGAGATTCTTTTTCTGGGTTTTTCGATGGATCAAGAGCAACTGCTACGTCGCCGCGACGTGGAGGCGACGGCCAAACTGAGCCGAAGCGCAATCTATGCCGCGATGGCGCGCGGCGAGTTTCCGACGCCGGTACGCATCGGGCCGCGAAGCGTGCGCTGGCGGTCAAGCGACGTTCAGGCATGGATTGAGTCGCGCCCGTCCGCGCGGGAGGTGGCACAATGAGCCGCCGCCTGCCATTCGGCTCGCGCCGCTGCGAATGTCCGGCTTGTGGCGAACTGTTCACTACTCCGGCGAACTTCGATAGACACCGCAAGGGTGAGCCCGGCGCGCGCTACTGTGTTCCGCCTGCCGCTGTCGGCTTGTTTGCGAAAACAGTACCCGGCGGTTGGACGGTCTGGGCCGAGCCTCTACCGAAAGATGCCCGCGAAAGGTTGCGGCGCTCGCCAAGGCGCGACGAACGCGACCGGCCCTCTACTACCCTACCAGCCAACAAGATCGCCGCCGAGAAACGCGACGCCATTCAAGAGGCGACCGCATGAGCGCAAAAGGGCGGCGGCGACTCACGTCGGGCAAGTTTGCCATGCTTCCGGAGCGCGTGCTGGAAAGTGAAGCCGTGCGCACACTTTCGCACGCGGCCTTTCGTGTTTTGGTGCTGCTGACGAAGGCGTACAACGGGCGCAACAACGGGGCTTTGGGGCTTACCGTCGCGCAAGCGAAGCGGGAAGGGATCGGCTCCGACAATACCTTGTATTCCGCGCTTCGCACATTGGAGGAACGCGGGTTGATTCAGCGCACTGCGTCGCCGAGCCGGGTTCCGCCGCGCCCGGCCATGTATTTGCTGACCTGGCAACCTGTGAACGATACTGAGTACTCGCGACAGCGGAACGTACCGGCGCACTCATACCAGCAATGGAGGGCCGCCGCATGAGTCTGAAAATCATTTTTAGACCAGCACTGAGTGCGGTTAAGGCCCGCAATGATTGCGGTCAAGGAAGGCGTTTTCCGATTCTTAACCGCACTGAGTGCGGTCAAGCAACAAACACGGAACTACTGGGACTAATCCTTAACCGCACTGAGTGCGACCCTCTAAGAATATGCCATAGGCAGGGGGTGTTTATCGGGGGCGGGCTATGATGAAAACATCCCCGCTTTCATGCGCGAAGGCGTCTTTACAAAAACGGCGCTCGAAAAAAATGCAGGCGACGGCGGTTGAACTGTGCGACGCGGGGCTATTGACCTGTACGCACGGCGAGCCCGGCGACGAAGCCGCCACCTATGCGCTCGCATGGGAACCCTTGGATCACGCCGAGCAATTCAGCGCCGAAGTGCGAGCGAAGCACGCGGCCAACATGACGAAGCTGACGGACAAAAAGAAGCGGCGGCATGAGCGTGCGAAGGCCGAAAACCGGGGGTACTAGACCCTTGCCCGCCTTGAGATCGTCGCTTACGCGCGAACTGGAAACGAATGGAGGATAGCAATGGCCAAGGTTGCAGAGATTAGACGCGCGAAGCCGGGCGAACTGCGCGGGCAAGCGCCGCATCGGCGCACACAATCCGATTACATGGCGACGCTGCTGGATCGGGTGACGCCGGAAGCATGGGGTGAAGTGATTGACGCGACGGTAGCTACCGCGAAGTCCGGCGATGCTCAAGCGCGCGCATGGCTTGCATCCTACCTGCTGGGCAGGCCGAAGGCGGAAGCGCCGAGCCCGCTTGACGTGACGGCGGAGCGTATCAGCGGCGAGGATGCACTGGTTGCCAAGCTGGCCCATCCGGCCATTGACCGCTTCAAGTATCCGATGCTGCACGATGATGATGAAGAAGCGGCGGCGATCAATGCGCGCATTGCCGCCGAACTGGCCGAGCGTATCCCGAAGGCGAAAGCATGAGCTACTTCTGCGGCTGGCGGCCGCACATCGAGGCCGCGCTGGAACTGGACCTTGCCCGCTTGACTGGCTTCGGCGCACTGCGCGACGGCGCGCGCGGGACGTTGACGTGGCGAAGGAACGATGAAGACGAAGGCAAGAGCGTAGGTTACGCGACGGACATCGAGGGCGAAGGCGGCACGCTGACGCTGAACTACACCGAGCGTAACCGCGACACCGTCGAGTGCAAGGCTGTCGAGTGCCGAATCCGGCTATCGTCCCTGCCGCTGAACTATGGCGGGCGGCGCTGGTACATGCACTGCCCCTACACCGGGCGGCGGGCGCTGAAACTCCACAAGTTTGCGTCTATCGAGCAATTCTGCCACCGCACGGCGGTAAGGCCCCTGCCCACCTACGCGATACAGCGGGCGAGCGGAAGCGACCGGATCATGGCGCAACGCTGGGCGATTCGGCGCAAGCTGGGCGACACCATTAGCGACCTGTGCGGCGAGCCGGTCAAGCCGAAGTGGATGCGCTGGGCGACCTTCGAGCGTTATGCTGAGCGCGATGCCGAACTCGCGGCGCTCGACGATGCTTACTTTTGCCGGATAATCGGGTGGATGACGGCGAAAACAGGCAGTTAGCCTATGGATTTAGGCATGAAAGACCGCGAACCGCCAAAGGCAAGGCGAAGGTGACCCGTAATCTGCCGGGACATTGATTGAATTACGGCGTATTCCGCGCACGCGAATGAGTTAGCGCGGAGGCGACTCGCTAAAATCGGGCACTAACCATATACGACTCAAGGGCGTGAGCGACGATTTATAGTTACTGGTTGTGATGCTCTTTCCACCATTGGTTAGCAAGGCGCTTGGCTTTGCTAATTTGTTCAGGCGTCATCCTTTTCTCTACGAACGATAACGTTCTGCTTGCCTTTTCCTCTCCCCCAGCCTTAGCGAGAATAAACCATTTTGCAGCTTGAACGTAATCACGTGGTACACCTTCTCCGTTGGCGTACATCACGCCTAGGTTGAACTGGGCAGGAACTAATCCCTGCGCGGCAGCTTTGCGATACCAGTACGCTGCCTTCGCGTTATCTTCCTGGATTCCCCGCCCTAAGTCATACATCTGAGCTAAGTTGTATTGAGCGCCATATGCGCCTTGTGCTGCTGCCTTGTGCCACCAGTAGATCGCTTTGGTAGTATCCTGTGGCACGCCGTTCCCTCTGGCATACATTGCGCCCAAAGCGACTTGGGCATAAACATTGCCTTTTTTAGCTAAGGGTAAAAAGATCGAAAACGCCTTCGCGTAATCTTTGCTTAAAAAGGCCTGTAAGCCATTTTGAAATGCTGAAGAGGAGATCGGGGCTGAACTGTGCCTGTTGTTGCTCGCTGTCCACGCCTGTGCACCGAAGGGCAGACACAGGAACAGAACGGCGGCCATTGCCAGCTTTGAGGACGCGGAACCGTGCATTTTGTCTCCCTGCGGCTTTCGTCTGAGTCGAACTATAGCACTTGAGCGTGGAAATGCCCCCCTGAGCATGTCGGGCAAGCTGGTCGTGATAAACTTTGTGCCGCAGCGGGTGAGTTTTTAGGCTCAATAAAGGCAGGGCAGCAAGCCTCCGGTGGGGGCAACTTTGGGGGCAACTCTGAAACGCTGAAAACTGGAAGCCGCACAGGGAGCGGGTTTAAACGGTTTGTTAGGTTGACCTCCGCTCCACCATTTACCTTGTTCTCCCTGCCCGGCCCCGGTAGCTCAGGGGATAGAGCGGCCGCCTCCTAAGCGGCAGGTCGCAGGTTCGAATCCTGCCCGGGGCGCCATATTGCCACCATTGCGCAAACAGGCTGGGCACCATGATAGGCTAGTACTCATGAACAAGCGAATCGCCATGCGAGGTGCGGGTTTTCTGGCCGGGGCGGCTTTGTTCTCGGCGAGCGCCTGTACACATGAGTCGCATCCACCGGTGAACGATGCCCAGGTCTCGCCCACCCCGCAGGCGAAACAGCACGTGGCGTATGCGGGCGATAGCCGGATCGACAGTAAGGGCAAGGCAAGCGCCGAAAACGGATCTGCACCGCCGTGCGGGCCCCCTTATTATTCCAGTGCGCCGCACACGCTGCATCCTGCCGTGGTGGCAACGGTGGTGCAGGGCGGCGTTTCACCGCCGGCGCGCAGTCTCCCGCCGGTAAAAAGTCCGCCGCCGGGCTCGAAACGCGTCATCCCCTTGTATCGGGTGCCCCCGTACCAAGAGCGTTGCCGAGGCACCAAGCCGCCCACCCCGCGCACCAGGTAAGCCGACTGAGGGGGAGCCGGGCCCGGGCATTCGGGCTCGCGGCAAGAAGCCGTGAGAGCCCCGCAGCGACAGCAATTCATGGGCAGCGGAGACGATCATGGGTCTTCTGGTCGAGGGCAAATGGCGCGACGAGTGGTACGACACCGAGGCGCACGGCGGCAAGTTCGTGCGCGAAACGGCGGGGTTTCGCAACTGGGTGACCGTGGACGGCGAGGCGGGCCCGAGCGGCGAGGGCGGTTTCAAGGCCGAAGCCGGCCGCTATCACCTGTATATCGCCTGGCCCTGCCCGTGGTGCCACCGCGTACTGTTGTACTGGAAGCTGTTCGGCCTCGAGGAGGCGGTCTCGGTCTCGGCGGTGGATCCCCTGATGCTCGAACACGGCTGGACCTTCGGGCGCTCGGGCGAGGATCGACTGGACCCGCTGTACGGCTCGGAATATTCGCATCAGCTTTATACCCGTGCCGTTCCCGAATATACCGGTCGCGCTACCGTGCCGATACTGTGGGACAAGCAGCGCGAAACCATCGTCAACAACGAGTCCTCCGAGATCATGCGCATGTTGGCCGAGGCGTTCAAGAAGTGGGCAAAGCACGAGCATGATTTTCTCCCGGGTTCCTCGCGCGCGGAAATCGATGAAACCAATGACCGCGTGTACGAAACGGTCAACAACGGCGTGTACAAGGCGGGTTTCGCGACCACGCAGGACGCATACGAAGAGAATTTCAACGCCCTGTTCGATACCCTCGATTGGCTCGATGCAAGGCTGGGCGAAAGGCGTTACCTGTCGGGCGACGCCATTACCGAAGCCGACTGGCGGCTGTTCCCGACCCTGGTGCGTTTCGATGCCGTGTACTTCGGCCACTTCAAGTGCAACCTCAGGCGCATCGAGGATTACCCGAACTTGTCCGGCTACCTGCGTGACCTCCACCAGCAGCCGGGCGTGGCCGAGACGGTGCGCATCGAGGAGACCAAGCTGCACTACTACGGCAGCCACCGGACCATCAATCCGACCGGCATCGTGCCGCGCGGCCCGGTCCTCGATTTTTCCCGCCCCCACGACCGCGAAAGTTCGAACGCAGGGTGAGGTTCACCGTGGGAGCGAGCCTGCTCGCGGTCTTGTGCGCCTGTAATCGCGAGCAAGCTCGCCCCTGCAATCGAGATTGACCTCTACACGAGCGGCGGCCTGCGGCGCGATGGATGAACCCTGGAGCATCGATCCCCGTTACACTGGACGCCATGTTTTTGGAACGAATTTGATGCCCGACGATAGAGCCAATCTTGCACTGGCCGAAGAGCAGCTGCTGGCCCCGGGCGGGCTGGACGAACACGCTCTCGAAGGATTGATCGGGCGGCTCATGGCGCGGCACGTGGATTATGCCGACCTGTACTTCCAACTGCGGCGCGAGGAGCACTGGGCACTCGAGGACGGCATCGTGCGCGAGGGCGGCGCCAGCCTCGATCGCGGCGTGGGAATTCGCGCCAACGTCGAGGGGCGCACCGGCTTTGCCTATTCCGACGAACTTGTTTTGCCGGCACTGGAAGCGGCCTCCGACGCGGCGCGCGCCATTGCGCGGCAAGACGGCCGGGGCAGGGCCAGGGCGTGGTCGTCCAGCGCACCGGCCCGCCTGTATGAACCGGTTGATCCGGTGGCCACGCTCGATGCCGGGGACAAGGTGGCTTTCCTGGAAGGGCTGGATCGCGAGGCACGGCGCCAGGATCCGCGCATCGA
>JAKDMP010000104.1 GCA_030452225.1 Gammaproteobacteria bacterium | reverse complement strand
GGCGGGGGGGATGGGGGCTTTGTCGGCCTTATGCTGGGGGCGACATTCCTTTTGGTGCTTGGCATCCGCTACATGCATGTCTATGTGCTCCAGCAGGCCCCGCTGTTCTTCGAAAGAAAGTTCGGCAAAGAGGAAGCCGAGCAAAAAACCGATCGGTTCGTTCGCGAGACCTTCTCGGATAAGGCGATGTTCCTTGCAGGCGCTCCTTACGGCGCTGCAATCGCTTCGGTGGCCGTGTTCTGGCTTGACCCGTGGCCATATCACTCTGTGCTCGCGATCATGTTGTGGCTCTTTCTGTTCTCGGCCAACTATGTAACCGGCATGGGGGTTGTGGGCCTGTGCATGCTGTTCGGATCGATGTGGAAGTCCAAAGATGACCTGGAGGTGACGGTATGGAGGCGGTCCAACGCCTCCACGCGGTTCATTGAAGGCCTCAGACTGCGCACCGCCGGTCTGGCTGCAATTTACATCGGAGTGTCTCTCGGCTCGATCGCTCTTTCAGTGCTGCCATTCAAAGGGCCGATGATCTGGTATGCCGTGTTCGCCGTACTCATCATCCTGGCCGAGCTGATCGTACCGGGCCTCGTGATTCAAACGAGGCTCGATAAAAAACGTGACGAAGAAATGGCGGCAATGGAATGCAAACTCCAAAGCGAATTCGATGCGCTCATCAAGGATCAGGCCGGGGAGATCGAGGAGACACGGTTGGCGAAATTCGATAGCCTGCTGACACTCAAGGACCGGATGGACCATCTTGCGCTCCCTCTGCTCACATGGCGCAGTCTTCGCGACGGTGCCGTGGTTCTTGTCATGACGGCCCTGCCGATCGTGCTCAAGTACGCTCTGCAACAGTCGTGAGCGAGACGGCAGACGTGCAGCGCTGCACATTTCGAATCGCGTCGGCGGACGGGGTCGAACTGGCGGTCCACCATTACCATTCCGGACGTGGCGCGGCGCGCGGAACCGTGATTTTGGTGCATGGCCTCCTGGCCACGTCCGAGATCTTCGATGTTCCGGGGGGCAAGTGTTTCAGCCTCGCGCGAGCACTCGCCGAGGGCGGCTTCCACGTCGTCACCTACGACCAGCGGGGGGCCGGCGATTCGACGGCTGGATCCCCGGACTTCGGCCTGTTCGAACACGCCCTCGTCGATCTTCCTGCGGTAATCGAGTTTGCCGTCCATCTCGATGCGCATGCGCCCGGCCCCATCGTGCTGGGAGGCCATAGCCTGGGCGGGTTGCTGATCTACCTCCAGCAGATTGCGGCGCGACGTCTCGACGAGCAACGTGTCGGCCCATGGGTACAAAGCATCTTCACCATTGCGGGTCCGGCATCGTTCGATACCGCCTGGTCGCCGTGGAATCTCATTGCCCGCGGCGGCCATGACCTGGTTCGCAGGCTCGACCCGGATTCCGACGGAATGGTCACCCGCGCGGAGTTCGTGGCGGGGCAGACACAGCTTTGCTGGCCGGTCCTCGGCCGCCTCGTGAGACCCGCCGCGGTTGGCTTCGTCATCCGCCTGGGGTGCGCATTCCCGCTCCTGGCGCCGCTCCTGCTCCATGCCCCGCTGCCCACCTTCATTTATGGCAGGAAGGACTTCGCGCCGAAGTGCTTCGCCGAGATCCTTCGATCGCGGGTGCTGGATGCCGCATCCCGCCAGATCCTGGACGAGCTCGTGGTAGCTACCCGGTCCGGCGGACGGTTGACGCTGGACGCTTTCGGAACGCCGCTCAGTATTCCTGACGACTTGCCGACTTTGCGAGGGATACGCCTGCTCACGGTCACCTCCGCGGGCGACGCCTTGGTACCGTTCCAGTCGGTACAGGAAGCCCACAAATGGCTGCCGGGCCGCAGCGTACTCACCGAGCAAGCCTACGGGATCGATTCGGGTCACGCCGGATACCTCTTCCGACCGGGTCTGTGCGATCGGGTGGCGCAGGACATTCTTGCCTTCTGCGCCGCAACGGGCAACGCCCCGGACTAGACGCCGTCTCGGCAACCGTGCAACGCCGGGCCCGGCCATGTAATCATGGCGAGACCAGGCGCGGTAGACGCCCGCTCGTAATTGGCGATACGCTTGGCCTGCATTATTCACGAGGCCGACTGGCGCTACATTGCAAGCTGCTGAATGGGTTGAACAACAGGGCATGATTGAGGTCGGTTTGGAGACGGTAGCCTGCAGACCGCGCCAGTCTGTCGCGGTGCTTGCCGAGTCTCCGGCATGCTCGTCGCGGCGCCATGCCTGGCCTTCACGAAAACCATGGCTACGGCCATGCTTTTCGCTCCAGACCGGCGCCTGGCTTGCTGCGCATTCCGCAATCGCCACAAAGTCCCATGAATGATGCAGGCTGGCTCGTAGCAGAAAGCGGATAATGGCTTGCAGCCGGCGTCGCCGATTCGGCAACTCCAGGTGGATCGCTGGTCTGACGTTCCAATGGTGCACCGGTCGCTGTGCAGCACTGCCGTCTGCCGGACACGAGGGTGAGTTTCCACAGAGGATACTGCAATGATCTCATCGAGCACGATCGCACTGACCGGATTCATTGCCTGGGCGCTGCTTTTGTTGGTGCTCATGGAAGCCGTTCGTTCACAACTCGTGCTGCGCCGAAAGGTAGCCGCGAACGGCTTTACCCCGGACAACGCAAGTCTGTCGCCCTTCATGCAGCGGTTGGCTCGAGCTCATGCCAACTGCATTGAAGGCCTGCCGATTTTTGGAGGCCTTCTCCTCATTGCCATTGCCACGGATCGCACATCCATTACAGACCCGCTCGCCTATCTCCTGCTGGGCTGCCGCGTGTTTCAATCACTCGTGCATCTTGCTTCGGTGTCCTCGCCAGCGGTCATGATTCGTTTCGCCGCCTTCGGCGCGCAAATGGCAATTGGGGTATATTGGGCATTCAAGCTTTTGGCATCGGCGTGAGGCCCGCATGAATCCGGCCACACAGATATTTGCATTGCTCGCAGCGGCGCTGCATGTTCTCATCTTTTGCATGGAGAGCCTGTGGTACATGCGCCCTGGCGTGCACAAACGTTTCGGTGCCGCCACCAGAGAAGATGCCGAGGCAAGTCGCTTGTTTGCCTTTAACCAGGGTTTTTACAACCTGTTTCTGGCTTGCGGCGTCTTTGCCGGCATCGTACTGCTTCACGCGGGCAACAACATGATCGCCGGCCAGACATTGATATTGTTCAGTTGCGCCTGCATGGTGGGCGCAGCGGCCGTACTGTTGCTTTCCGCCGGCCGCCAAATGTTGTGAGCGGCAGCGATGCAGGCTATCTTCCCTGTTCTTGCCTGGATAGCGTGGCTGTGGTTCTGATCATGCGCAGCCTGTCCCGGGCAAATATCATTCACGCTCGACTCTGAACTGCTTCCAAGACCCGAATCAAGCTGCAATTTGGATCGGGCTGCGCTAAGATGCGACCGTTTCATCGCTGCCGTTTTTACCTGGAGGATGCGCCATGAAGAACACCATGTTGCTGATTCTGGCAGGCTTGGCTTGCGCGTTGACGCCGGCTGCGGCGTATTCCGATGCGCCGAGCTTCAATTACCTGCAGACGGCAGTACAGCACACCAGCACATCGAACGGCGACAACTGGGGCTGGGGCGTCCAAGGCAGCTTCAATCCGGTCGGCGGTTTGTTTTTCTCCGGAGAATACAGCCGCACCAACTACCTCGATTACGCCCAGTCCGATGTGAAAACGTATCGCGTCAATGCCGGTTACTACACGACCCTCGCCGATACCCTCGCACTTTACGGTACGGCTGGATGGGCCGCGACGGAAGTGTCCGGGAGCCGCAGCGACGGCGCCGTCGTCGGGGCCGGCCTGCGCGCAAACCTCGTCTCGATCCTGGAACTTCGCGTCGGCGCAAGCCACTACTTTTTCGATGACGGCTTCAACGAGTATTCCGCCGGCGTGTTGCTGCATATCCTGCCCTTCATGTACATCAGTGCGGGCATTGCGAAATATAGCGGCGCGGGGACTTCACCGGATACCACGCGTTGGCAGGCGGGCCTGCGTTTCAGCTTCTGAGAGGCGAAGAAGCCCGATCAGCCGCGGCGCGTTCTGATGAGCGATTTTCGAATCTTCGAATGGTTCCGGGTCGGCGCTGTGCAGCGTCCGGTATGACGGATTTTTTTGCCTCGTACTGCAGGTCGCGAGCAAGCTCGCTCCCTCCGGGCGGACGGCGCTTAGCCAAGGGTGACGAGTTCCTCGGCCGTGGTCGGATGGATGGCGACGGTTTCGTCAAAGTCGCGCTTGGTCGCGCCCATGCGGATCGCGACGGCGAACCCCTGCAGCAGCTCGTCGGCGCCGTCGCCGATGATGTGCAGCCCGACAATCCTTTCATCCTCGCCGACGGTCACCAACTTGACCGCCGCACGCTTTTTCTCGCGGACCAGGGCCGATGACAACGGCGTGAAGAGGTTGGTGTACACACGCACTTTCTCGCCGTAGCGTGCACGCGCATCCGCCTCGGTCAACCCTACCGTGCCGACCGGGGGATGGGAGAAGACGACGCTCGGAATGAAATCCGGATCGATCGGACGCGCCGGCTTGCCGCCGAACAGGCGGTCGGAAAGCCTCCTCCCCGCGGCGATGGCTACCGGCGTCAAGGCATTGGCGCGTCCGGTCACATCGCCAATGGCGTAAACCCGTTCCACGTTGGTCTCGTGCCGGAGGTTCGCCACCACCGCGCCGGTTTCGTCGAGCGACACGCCGGCGGCATCGAGGCGCAGGTCGATCACGTTGGGAATGCGCCCGATGGCGGCGAAAACCGCATCGTATCCTTCGCTTTCACCGTCGTCCGTGTGCAGGGTGTACACGCCGCCCTCGCGCTCGAGACGCGTGGCGCCGGCAGAAAGACAATGAATGCCGACCTGGGCGAGCGCCTGCTCGAAATGCTCACCGATGAAGGAGTCGAAATGCGCAAGCGGGCGGCGCCCGCCCAGGTACATGTCCACGTGGCTTCCCAACGCGGCGAAGATCCCGCCAAGTTCGGCCGCGATGTAGCCCGCGCCGATCATGGCGACGCGCTCGGGCCTCGTGTCGAGCTTGAAAAAATCATCCGAATCCAGCACGCGATCGCCCCCCGGGATGTCGAGCGGCCGTGTGCGCGCACCCGTGGCGATGAGCACATGCCGCGCCTTGAGACGGCGTTCGCCGGCGACCAGGGTATGTGCGTCCTCGAAGCGGGCCTGCTCGCGAATGAGCGCCACCTCGTTCTTCTCCAGCCCCTCGGCGTAGCGCTCATTCAGGATACGGATGTATTCGTCACGATCGCGACGGAAACGACCGAAGTCCTGCTCGGCCTCGAGCGGCTTGAAGCCGTAGCCTTCGGCGTTGTGAAGCGCCTCGGCGGCGCGGGCGGCAAGCCAGGAAAGCTTTTTCGGCACGCAGCCGCGATTCACGCAGGTCCCGCCGAGGCGATCGGGCTCGAACAACGCCACCCGCGCACCATGAGCGCCCGCGCGATTGGCCGCGGCAATACCACCGCTGCCGGCACCAATCACCACCAGGTCGAACTCCTCTTCCGCCATGCCGTACCTCCTTCTTTCGTGCCCGCCCCGCGGCCGTAACGCTAAAATGACTGCTCGCCACAGGAATTCAATTGATGAGTGTAAGCCGAATCCCCGATGACGTTGGCGAAACCGTGGCGCGCGCACTTGCCGAAGATGTCGGTACGGGCGACCTGACCGCCGCTCTTATTGGGGCGGCCGGAACCGCGCATGCGCACATCATCGCGCGCGAACCGGGCATTCTCGCCGGCACGCCCTGGGGCAACGAAACCTTCCGCCGCGTCGACTCCGGGATCAAGGCAAGCTGGCGCAAAAGTGACGGCGATCCGCTCGCAGCCGATGACATTTTGTGCGATATCAACGGGCCGGCGCGCGGCATTCTCAGCGCCGAACGTACGGCGCTCAACTTCCTGCAGACGCTTTCCGGCACGGCAACCGAAGCGCGCCGCTACGCCGATGCGGTGCGCGGCACCGGGGCAACCGTCATCGATACCCGCAAGACGCTGCCCGGTTTGCGCCGCGCGCAGAAGTACGCCGTTGCCGTCGGCGGTTGCGGCAATCACCGCATGGGGCTGTACGACTTCATCCTCATCAAGGAAAACCACATCGCCGCCGCGGGAAGCATTGAAGCGGCACTGGCCGCGGCGCGGGCACAACGCGCAGTCGTGCCGATCGAAATCGAGGTCGAAACTCTCGGCGAACTCGAAGAAGCGCTTGCCGCCGGCGCCGAACGCATCCTGCTCGACAATTTCGATCCCACCGGACTGCGCGAAGCGGTACGCATTACCGCCGGACGCGCGAAGCTCGAAGCCTCCGGCAACGTGGAGTTCGACGCGGTGCGAGCCATCGCCGAAACCGGCGTGGACTTCATTTCCACCGGCGCGCTCACCAAGCATGTCCGCGCCCTCGATCTTTCGCTCCGTTTCGTACCGTCTCCGGATTTGTAGGAGCGCGCCATGCGCGCGAACCAAAACAGCATTCCCGCTTCGATAATCTCTCGCCCCCGGGGCGATCCTGCAACCGATTTCAAACCCTGCAGGAGCGGCGCTCCCCGTCGCGATTGGGGGCACGCCCTTTCCGACTCCAAATCGCGGCCTGGACGACTCATCCTGGCGAAGATCAGAGCATGAAGGGAGGAGCATTCGCGACCGATATTCCGGCTCGGCTCGACCGGCTTCGCTGGTCGCGTTTTCACACGTTTTTGATTGCGGCACTCGGCACGAGCTGGATCGTGGACGGCCTCGAGGTCACGCTCGTCGGCTCGCTTGCCGGCGTGCTCACCCTGCCCTCGACGCTCGACCTGAATGCGGCCCAAGTGGGCATGGCGGGGAGCATTTACGTCGCCGGCGCGGTGATCGGCGCGATATTTTTCGGCGGCTTCGCCGATCGCCACGGCCGGCGCAAGCTCTTTTTCATCACGCTCGGCCTGTACTCCGCGGCGACGATTGCATCCGGCTTTGCGCCGAACTTTTACGTCTTCGCCGCGTTTCGTTTCCTGACCGGGGCGGGAATCGGCGGCGAATACGCGGCGATCAACTCGGCGATCCAGGAGTTCATGCCGGCGCGCCTGCGCGGGCGCATCGATCTCGCCGTGAACGGCAGTTTCTGGATTGGCGCCGCCATCGGCGCCGCCGGCTCGGTGCTGGTACTCGATTCTGGCTGGATACCCGAGCAATGGGGCTGGCGCATCGCCTTCGTGATCGGCGGCGTACTCGGCTTCGCGATCCTTCTCCTGCGCCGCCACGTGCCCGAAAGCCCGCGCTGGCTCCTGCTGCATCGCCGGCGCAGGGAAGCGGAGCAGATCGTCAAGCGCATCGAGACGCAGGCCAAGGTTATGTCCGCGAGTGGATCATGCGGCAAAATCGTACTCGATCCCGCGGGACATGTCGGCTGGTTTGCCATCTTCGGCTTGCTTCTCAAGCGATACCCGCGCCGCGTCGTACTCGGCCTGAGCCTGATGAGCGCGCAGGCGTTTCTTTACAACGCGCTGTTTTTCACCTATGCGCTGGTGCTGACCCGGTACTACGGCGTGGACGAGCTGCGCGTCGGCTTGTTTCTTCTGCCGTTCGCGGCAGGAAATTTTCTCGGCCCGCTCGTTCTCGGCCCGTTGTTTGACCGCGTCGGCCGACGCGTGATGATTACCGCAACCTACGCGCTCACGGGCATCCTGATCATTGCCACCGGTCTTCTCTTCAAGGCGGACGTCTTGACCGCAACAACCCAGACGCTTGCGTGGAGTGTCGTGTTTTTCTTCGCCTCGGCGGCCGCAAGTTCCGCCTATCTCACGGTGGGCGAGAGCTTCCCGCTCGAGGTGCGCGCCAGCGCAATCGCATGGTTCTATGCCATCGGAACGGGGCTCGGCGGCATCGTCGGGCCGCTCGTGTTCGGATACCTCATTGCCTCCGGGAGCCGCCTCGATGTTTTCGCGGGCTACGCGCTCGGCGGCGCTCTCATGATCGGCGCCGCACTCGTCGCCGCATTTCTCGCCGTCAAGGCGGAACGGCGCTCGCTCGAATCCGTCGCCGCTCCGCTCTCCCTGCGAAGCGAACGAAACTGATACGGCACAAATCAAAAGCGTATAACCTTGAACGGATTGCCTTCAAGGTTGGCGAAATGATCAGGATTATTGGCTACGGAGTTGTATTAACCTGCATTATTCATGAGGCATCGCGAGTGATTGCGGAATTCGCAGCAAGC
>JAKDMP010000209.1 GCA_030452225.1 Gammaproteobacteria bacterium | reverse complement strand
GCTTGCTGCGAATTCCGCAATCACTCGCAATGCCCCATGAATAATGCAGGCTAGGCGCTTGCTATCAATCTTCCGCCAAGATCGCTAAGATAGTCGATTGGTCTTCAGTAACGGGGTAGTCCCTGTTGGATAGTACCCGCCTGCACCGATTTCTCGCCGATGGCGGTTGGCAGCGCCCGTTTCAGCATTCCACCCTGCAACACGGCGCCGCATACGTCCGTGAGCAAAGCATCTCGAGTCTGAACCACGCAACGCTCGACCCGCAGACGGAATCGCTGACCGGCGCGGTCCGAGGCTCCCGCCTCCAGCCTTATCTCTGCGCCCTGGAATTGCGCATGCAGCGCAGCGGCATCCAGATTCGATCGCAGTGCAGTTGCGGCGAGGACAGCCCGTGCAAGCACGCGGCAGCCATACTGATCGTCGCCGGCCTGAGTCCGCCCGAGGCCTGGCCGGGCGCCGAAGCCTACCGCCCTGCAGGGAAGGCAAAAGAGCCAAACCGGACACGCCACGTCTCGAGGCTTCATATCGAAACCTCGCCCGTGCCGGTACTGGTTATGCGCGCCGTCGCGGCGCAAGCAGCATCGCATGCGACCTACGCCTGTGCTCGGCTGGAGTTCGATTACGGCGGTTATCGGCTTGCTCGCGAGAACGGCGCCGACCCGGCCATTCTGTCCCGGGACGACGGGGACGTGGAAATCCATCGCGACCCCACGAGTGAAGCCATCGCGCGCGAGAGAATCGAGGAAACCGGATTCATCAATGCCGACGTGTTCATGCTTGATCGCCATGCACATCAGGCGCAAGTGGACAATCGAGACTTCCTTCTGCGCCCCAACAAACGCAAGCCACCGCTGTCTCCCGACGAGTGTGACTCGTTGATCGCCCCGTTGGAGCAGGACGGGTTTGCGGTCGAATACGAAGCGGGATTCCCGCGCCACGAACTGGTGGAGGTGGCCGACTGGCATGCCACGCTTTCGCGCTCCGGCAACGCCTGGTTCGATGTGTCGCTCGGCGTGGACATAGATGGGAAACGCGTCGACATCCTGCCCGTCTTCCGTCAGTTGCTCGACGACCCCGGCTTTGCGCTCACCCCCCGGGCCGACGAAAGCAACCTGGCCACGCGCCGCATCCGGCTGGATGCCGAACACAGCGTCGAAATGTCAATTTCCCGGCTGCGCGAGCTGGTATCTCCGCTGCTGGAGTGGCTGCAAACCAGCAGCGACGACGGCGGCATGCGCGTACATGTGAGCCAGGCACATGCCCTGCAGGAGATCGTAACCGAGGGGGAACTGGCTTGGCATGGCGCCGACGTCTTGCACAACAGGCTCGCCACGCTCAAGGGTGCGCCTCGCTGGCTCGAAACGCCCGAAGGCTTTCACGGCAAGCTCCGTCCCTACCAGCACGAAGGCCTGGCTTGGCTGCACTTTTTGGCGCGTACCGGGATCGGCGGCATCCTCGCCGACGATATGGGACTCGGAAAAACCGTACAGGTTTTGGCGCATCTCGTCGATGAGAAGCGTCGCGGCGGGCTCACGAACCCCGTGCTGGTCGTGGCCCCGACCAGCCTGATCGGCAATTGGCGCGACGAAGCTGCGCGTTTCGTCCCGGAACTGACGCTGCTGATCCTGCACGGCAACAACCGGCGCAAACTCTACGCGCAAATACCGCGCCACGATCTGGTCGTTACCACCTATCCACTCCTGCCGCGCGACCACTCCCTGATCGTCGAACAAGGCTTCTCGCTACTGGTACTCGACGAGGCGCAAGCGATCAAAAACTCCAGAAGCCAGGCCGCACGTGTGGTGCGCAACATCAAGGCTCAAAGGCGGTTGGCCATGACGGGCACGCCGCTGGAAAATCATCTTGGAGAACTTTGGTCGCAATTCGATGCCGTGGAGCCCGGCCTGCTGGGTAATGCGCACCAATTCACCAGGATCTATCGCACACCCATCGAAAAACAGGATGACAAGGCGCAGCGCGAGCGGCTCAAAAAGCGCATCGCGCCATTGCTGCTTCGG
>JAKDMP010000208.1 GCA_030452225.1 Gammaproteobacteria bacterium | reverse complement strand
TGAACGTAAAAAGCCAGCTCGGCCTTGAGTGTGCGGGCAATGGTTTCGCGTCGCCTAAAACCGTGACTTTCACCCTCGAAGCTATCCAGTACCACCTCCAACCCGTTGTTCGCCAGAGCACTCGCCATGCGCTCGCTTTGTGCCGGCGGGACGACCGGATCGTCCAGACCCTGAAAGAAGATCATGGGGCAGGCGATTTCCTCGGCATGATTGAGCGGGGAGCGCGCTTCGTAAATCGACCGCTCGGCCGGCCACAGGCCGATCAGCTTGTCGCCGTAATGGGCCTCAAAACGATGCGTGGTTTCGGCCAGGCCGGTCAGATCGGCCACGCCGTAGAAGCTTGCGCCCGCAGCATAGGGGCTGCGCCCCGTCAGTGCATTGAGTACGGTCAGCCCGCCGGCGCTGGAGCCGGCGATGGTGAGTCGGTTGGGGTCGGCAAGATCGCGCGCGATCAACTCGTTGGCGACCGCGCGAGCGTCTTGTGCGTCGGCCACGCCCCAAAGGCGGTACAACGCTTCACGATAGGCGCGGCCAAAGCCGGTCGAGCCGCGATAATTGAGCAACAACACGCCAAAGCCGCGACTGGTCCAGTAAAGCGTTTTCGGATCGAGCGCGCTGGAAGAGGCCGAAGTGGGGCCGCCGTGGCAACGCACCCGCACCGGCGGTGGTGTGTTGCAGCGATGATCGGGATGCGCGGGCGCAAAGTACAGGCCATGCGCCGTGTCGCCTCGCTCGGTCGCAAATTGCAAAGCTTCGGGTTGAGAGATGAAACCCGGATCGAGCGGCAGCTCCAGGCTGGTGGCAATGGCGTGAAATTCGTTCTTGCCACGGGGGCGAAAGTAAAGCGTTGTCGGCGTGGATGGGCCGCCACCCAGCACGGCGGTGCCAGCCGGGCCCGCATGCAGGCTTGCCAGATCGCTCAGCTCGTTTAATGGCGACGCCGGCTCGTCCTGACCGCAAAGCTCGACCAACCGCCAGAAGCCATCGGCGGCCTCGCCGACCAGAACGCCCCCTTCGGGGGTAAAGGCCACCATGCGTTGCGCAAACTGGAAGGCGGGGCGCGCGCATTCGGCCTTGACCTTGCGCACGGGATGGAGCCCGCTGTCGGTGACTCGATGCAGATTCCAGAAGCCGCCTTCACGGTCGGAGACGACGAAAAGCTCGCCGGATGGCGACCATTCGGGTTGCGCCAGCGATTCGTTCTTGTCGCCGGCAATTGTGCGCAGATTGTCGGCAGCCCCTGAAGCATTGATGTCGGCGCCGCGCAATAGCGTCGCATCCCAGGGCATGTCGGGATTGAACCATTCGAGCCAAATCAGCCGCTTGCCGTCCGGCGACGGGCGCGGCGCGGCGTAGAAGTCGGCGCCCTCGGCGATTGTACGAATGCGCCCGTCACCGGTGAGGGCGACAAGACTTTGGCGTGGATCGTCTATCCGCGTTTCCGCCACGGCATACAGGCACGGGTGGACGGCGTCCCAACACAGATCGCCCAATGCCAGATTGGGGTCACAGAAAACGCGCTCAATTTTGCCTCCATGACAATGGCACAAAGCCTGATCGTCACCGTTGACGAACCACAGCCCGCCCTTGGGTTCCAGCGCATAAGCGCCGCCGCCGTATTCATTCACGCGGCTGCGCACACTCCAGGGCGCGGGCAGCAGCGCGCGAGGCGCTTCGCCCGGCGCAGCGCGCATGATCGTCACCCGACCCCCTTCCTCGGGCACCCCCTGAAGCCAGTAGCAAGCATCCTCGCCCACCAGCGGCTCGGCCAGCATGCGGGCGCCGGCGGCCACGGTGTCGGCATCAAGGGGGGAGGGCCAAAGGGGGTAAGGCTTGTTCATGAGATTCTCTCGAATTCGAATTGACGGGTGTCGAGAACGCGACCATCGGCGGCGAAGCTGCGTTCCATAAACAGGATGCGCCCCTGCGGCCCGAAAGCCACGATGCTGCTGGAACGTGTGCCGTAGAGATCGCCGCGTACGAAGATCGCGCTCCGTGGCTGATCGTCTTCGGCGGGCGTGTC
>JAKDMP010000207.1 GCA_030452225.1 Gammaproteobacteria bacterium | reverse complement strand
CAGCCTATTCCGCAACTTGCAGTGTAGCGCCAGTCGGCCTCGTGAATAATGCAGGTTAGTAAGCACTCAATCCGGCTTGTCTTCCTGCGGGGAACCGGAAGCGTCCTCCCCGGCTTCGGCCTCCTCTTCGCCGGCTTCGACGGCCGGCGGCGCCGGTGCAAGCCGCCGCCGCGCGAGCCAGATTCGATGCGCCGCGCTCGCCCAGCACAACACCGCCAGAATCCAGAAGGCGACGAAAGCGAAATGGAAAATCAGGCCGAGCGCCAACAAGACCAGCCGCTCGCCGCGCCCGAACCATACTTCCGGAAGCTCGATACCGAGACCTTCGGCGCGCGCACGGGCGTAACTGGTGAGATAGCCACCGCTCAGCGAGAGCGCCACCGCCAGCACGCCGGCCCAGACCCCCCAATAGGCGAATGCCACCGCAGCGCCCGCGTGCACCACCCCTTCGCCCGCGCGATCCAGCACGGAGTCCAGGAAGGCCCCGCCTCCGCTAGCCGTATTGGCGCGGCGGGCAAGGGCGCCGTCGAGGAGGTCCACCGCTCCGGCAATCAGATAGATGATCCCGGCCACGGTAAAAACGCGGAATCCGGCCAGCAAGGCCGTCAGAATCGCCAAGCCGAGGCCCAGCCAGGTAAGCTGATCGGGGCTGATATTTCTTTGGTCGAACCAGTTCACCAACGGCGAAAAGGCATCGGCCATGGCATGTCGCACCCGATCTCGCAACTCGACGACTTTGACGTCAATTCCGGCTGAATCGGCCATTCGGTTACCTCCAGTTCACACGGATATCGGCTTCATGCTTATGCTATCGTACAAAAGCAGGACACGTGAGAACAACGCTGCCAAAAGACAGTATCGAGGACTTGTACATGGCTGAAATACGGATTGCCGTTATCGGCGTGGGCAACTGTGCCAGCGCGCTCATTCAGGGCATCCACTACTACCGCCGATACACCCCGGACGATGCGGTCGGCCTGATGCATTACCGGCTTGGCGGATATGCGCCCGAGGACATTCACGTCACCGCCGCTTTCGATATAGATGCCCGCAAGGTCGGGCGAGACGTTGCCGAAGCGATCTTCGCGCCGCCAAATTGCACCCGGCGTTTCTGCCCGGCCGTCCCCGAGACCGGCGTCGCCGTGTCCATGGGCGCGATCCTCGACGGCGTCTCGCCCCACCTCGCCGATTACCCGGCGCATCAGCGATTTGAGCCGGCGGCAAATCCCGAGCCCGGCCGCGACGAGGTAGTGCGCATTCTGAAGGAAACCAAGACCGATATCATGGTGAACTATCTGCCCGTCGGTTCCGGGAAAGCCACGCAGTTCTATGCCGACTGCGCGCTGGAAGCCGGTTGCGGTTTCGCCAACTGCATCCCGGTGTTCATCGCGAGCGATCCCGAGTGGGCCGCCCGCTTTTCCGAGCGCAACCTGCCCATCGTCGGCGACGACATCAAATCGCAACTGGGCGCCACCATCACGCACCGCCAGCTTGCGGACCTGTTCCGAAAACGCGGCGTGAAACTCGAACGCACATACCAGTTGAATACCGGCGGCAACACCGACTTTTTGAACATGCTCAACCGCGAGCGGCTGGCCTCGAAAAAGACGTCCAAGACCGAAGCGGTGCAATCCGTGCTCGACGAACGCCTGCCGGACGACAATATCCATGTCGGCCCCAGCGATTACGTTCCCTGGCAAAAGGACAACAAGGTCGCTTTCATTCGCATGGAAGGCCGCCTGTTCGGAGATGTGCCAATGAACCTCGAGCTCAGGCTCTCGGTCGAGGATTCTCCCAATTCGGCGGGCGTGGCCATAGATGCCATCCGCTGCGCGAAGCTCGCGCTTATGCATGGAGAAGGCGGAGTTCTCGAAGCCCCCAGCGCATGGTTCTGCAAGCACCCGCCAAGGCAATTCAGTGACGACGAGGCTTGGCGAAGACTGGAAGTATTCATCCGCGACAGGACTGCAATCTAGCCTGTATTATTCACGAGGCCGACTGGCACTGGCTTGCAAGTTATTGAACGAATT